>JAQTPO010000164.1 GCA_028712845.1 Dehalococcoidales bacterium
CAGCACGGAACCTGTTACCGCCACGGTCGCTTACCTTAACCCCATGCTCTACAAGTTTAGCCACGAACAGACTGCCGGAAAGAGCCGGCGACAGGTCGAACATCAGGATGTTGGTCGGGACCTTTTCCTGTGCGAGCGTAATACCGGGAATACGTACTAGGCCGTCTGCCAATCGCCGGGCATTGGCGTGGTCTTCCGCTAGGCGGTCGATCATTGTCTCTAATGCTACAATACCGGCAGCAGCAAGCACACCAGCCTGTCTCATCCCGCCACCAATCATTTTCCGCCATTTCCGGGCGCGTTCGATAAACTCTTTGCTACCGCAAAGCAATGAGCCTACCGGAGCGCTCAAGCCTTTTGACAGACAAAAGCTAACCGAATCGACATCTTTTGTAAGCTTATCAGCCGACACTCCCAGAGCAATCGCCGCATTGAAAATACGTGCTCCATCCATGTGAACCTTCACGCCATAGCTGTGAGCTAATTGCGCTGCCTGGCTGGTATATTCAGGAGTCAACACTGCACCGCCACAGCGATTATGCGTATTCTCCAGACAAAGCAGGGTCGTTTCAGGATAATGAATATTCCCCTTCGGGCGGATGGTTTTCTCGATGTCATCCAGCGCTATCTGTCCGTTACTATCATTGGGCGCAGTGCGCATCACGACGCCACCCAGAGCCGCCGCCCCACCTACTTCATACCAGAACATATGCGCCTCACTACCCAGAATAATTTCATTGCCGTGCCGGGTATGGGTCAGCACCGCAAGGAGATTGCTCATTGTGCCGCTGGTAGTGAAAAGCGCGGCTTCTTTGCCCATCTTCTGCGCCGACATTGCTTCCAGACGGTTCACCG
Source organism: Dehalococcoidales bacterium (assembly GCA_028712845.1). The sequence goes on from JAQTPO010000164.1 coordinate 856, forward strand.
TGGGGTCTTCCCCGAAAACATCATCGCCCACTTCTGCTTCAGACATCGCCCGCCGCATTGCAACAGTCGGATGGGTAATGGTATCACTACGCAGGTCGATAATCTTCATCAGAGACCTCCTTAGGCAACCAGGCAGCATTGTTTATATTTTATTTGCCGGGCGCACTACCGAAAAATCCATTCCCCATTTCTTGAATAAACTCTTCTAAAGTCGGGATGAAATCATGATGCGTGACTTCAAAACGCAGTGGAGTGATGGAAATAAAACCGGAATGAAGCGCCCAGATATCCGTGCCTTCTTCAATAGTTTTACTGATTGAAGTATCGAGGTGCTTTACAGAGTAATTGAATGATTCATCGCTTGGCTTTTCTAACAGCTTTACGTAGCCTGTTGCCGCCGTTCTGGTAGTCAGTATGCCTTTAATCTGTTCTTTGGGGATATTTGGCACGTTCACATTCAGAATGGCATCGGTATTCATTTTGCCGTTCTTAATGTTCAGCGCTAAAGTTTCTGCCACCTGAGCCGCAACCTCGAAGTTTAGCTCTTCCTCAAGAGTTTGCGGGAAAAGAGACACCGCAATCGAGTGGATTTTCCGGTAATAGCCCTGCAGGGTCGCCATCACCGTGCCGGAATAAGGGATATCCCTGCCCACATTCGGACCGGTGTTAATTCCCGAAACAACTAAATCGATGTCTCCCTGAGATAAACGCCGTAGCCCCAGCATCGTACAATCACTGGGCGTACCGCCGATAGCATAAGCACGAATGTCCGGTAAAGAAACCGGCACTTCTCTTATACTCATATCGCCATGCAGAGAAATGCTGGAACCCACGCCGCTCTGCTGTCTATCGGGCGCAACTACCATCACCTGTCCCACCCTGCTCATTGCATCAGCCAGCATCCACAGTCCCAGAGAATCGATGCCGTCATCATTGGTCACCAGAATATTCATCTATTTTCCTCAACAACCTTTTGCCCGTATTCCAGCAGTTCTTTGACACGCTCCGGAGAGGTTTTCTTTTGTTCCAGATAGATTTTCAAGGCATCGAGTGGAGCTATTTCTGCCGCAGTCCAGTTACCCAATCTGGGACGTGATTCCCGTTTTATATCCCGGGCAATCGTAAAGTAGTAAGCCTCTTTCAAGGCATTCTTAATTTCACTATCTTTAAGGAAGCCTTCAATCTCTGCCGGCAGACTAATCTGGAGCCGGACAATGGCATTTTTGATACTGTCTTTCTGCTCCGAAATTGATGCGAGAATAGTAGCAGTGGGGTCGGCATCCTGTGCAGTGAGTGCGACATTAATTGTCAGAAAGCGCCGTCCGTCCGTAGGGTGGAAATCAAAAGTAGTGTGCTTCTTACCTGCCGCGTCGTCATTTTCGATATCTACGATGTAAAAACCCTTCTCATCTTTTTCATCACCGAAATCCAAACGTTCCAGGCTGCCGGAATAAACCACCGGCGGGTTGGATTGTAAAATTTGTCGTCTATGGATATGCCCCAGAGCAATATAGTCGAAGGCAGGGTTCGCCACATTGCTGAGCAATAAGGTATGCTCCTGCCCGATTGTCATCATTTTTTCCGTTCCCAGCGTGGCGCCCACTACCCAGATATGCGCCGCCAGGATAGCAGGCAGACTGGCATCCAGTTTTGAGGCAAGAGTATTGATAATGCCGGTCAGCGAGTTCTGCATACATTCATTTAGCTGTTCGAAATTCAGGTTTTTAGTGTCTTCTTTGCGCAATAGAGCGCTCCGCCTTAACCACGGAAGCGACACAATCTGAATAATGCCGTGTTTTGTGGGGATACGGTAGATATCGGGTTTACCGGCTACATAGACATCTTTCACTGCCAGTGTATCGAAGATTTCGGTACTGGTGGCTTTGCCGGTGGCATTGGGCAGGTCGTGGTTTCCGATGAGCAAAAAGATGGGTATGCCGCTACCCGCTAAGCGGTTAATACGTTTGGCGAATTCCCTTTGCTGGGTCTGGCTTGGCTCACGACTCTTGTAAGCGTCGCCGCAAAATAATATCAGGTCGATGTCATTACTCAGCGCATAGTCGATGACCCGGTCTAAACTCGATAGTATGTCATCGAGGCGCGTGGACAACCCTGTGGCTGAATCGATGTGTCCGTAGCTCTCAACACCCAGATGCAGGTCGGCAAAATGGAGGATTTTCAAAGTTTCCTCCGGTGATTAATCACCCTTCTTTACTCTTGGCTGACACAACTTCACCACCCGGCGGTAGAACCAGAAAATCCTCGCCCGCCAGTTTAGCTTCCAGTGTCTTTTTCAGTTCGACGATAGGAATGCGTATCTGGTTCATACTATCACGGTCTCGTACTGTCACCCGGTTGTCTTCCAATGACTGGAAATCCACCGTGACGCAATAAGGCGTGCCCACCTCATCCTGGCGGCGGTACCTCCGCCCGATAGATTGAGTATCATCATACTGCACTGCCCACTGTTTACGGAGCTCGTTGTAAATCGGTCTGGCGCAGACGCTCAGATTTTCCTTCTTGCTCAGAGGCAATATAGCAATCTTTATAGGAGCCAAAGCCGGATGGAAATGGAGCACTGTCCTGATTTCATCTTTGTCCGGTTCCTCACTGTAAGCATCACAGAGGAACGCCAGTAACGAACGGTCAACACCGGCGGAAGGTTCAATTACATATGGGATAAAATGCTCTTTCGTCTCGTCATCGTAATAGTCCAGCGTCTTACCGCTGAATTCGGAATGTTGTTTCAGGTCGAAATCAGTGCGGTTGGCGACACCTTCCAGCTCTCCCCAGCCCATCGGGAAAAGGTAGGTGATATCACAGACACGTTTGGCATAATGCGCCAGTTTATCTTTTTCATGTTCCTCCAGCGCAAGATGCTCTTTTTTGATGCCGTATTTTACATACCAGTTAAAACGCTCTTCCAGCCAGAAATTAAACCACTGCTCGTCTGTTCCCGGCTTCACGAAATATTCGATTTCCATCTGTTCGAATTCACGGACACGGAAGATAAAGTTGCTGGTGGTAATTTCATTGCGGAAGGACTTGCCCGCCTGCGCAATGCCGAGCGGCAACTTCCTTCTCGTAGTATTGATGACGTTCTGAAAATTGACAAACATACCCTGTGCCGTCTCAGGACGC
>JAQTPO010000165.1 GCA_028712845.1 Dehalococcoidales bacterium
CCCCGTTGGGTTACATTATCTGTATGACAACTTCCTGACAACAATAGTTCAATTAGATGACACTGGGCGGTAGTGGGCTCGAACCACTGACCTTTGCGATGTCAACGCAATGCTCTAACCAACTGAGCTAACCGCCCGCAGGTAACACAATTTCAATGCTAGCAGATGACACCATTTCAGTCAAGAAAAATTCATTGGGGGTAGAAGTAGGATTTAGCTGGAAAAGTCGTTCATTCCACTAAATATCTTCAGGCAAACCTGCAAACTCAGTCAGTATTAAAATTCTTCAGTGGTAGAGAGATATAAAACGTGCTCCCTTTCCCTTCCTGGCTTTCAACCTCAATCATGCCGCCGTGAGATTCGGCAATATATTTGGTGATTGCCAGACCAAGCCCCACACCTCCATCAGCCCGGGAACGCGCTTTATCCACACGGTAGAAACGCTCAAAAATATGCGGCAGGTGCTCCGGAGAAATGCCAATGCCTGTATCACTGACGGCAACAACTGCCATTCCTTCTTTTCTGATAAGCGAAACCGATATATTACCATCGCCCGGCGTGTACCGGATAGCATTCTCCAGAATATTGATAAATAATTGCCTCAGCTTTACTCTGTCCCCATTAACAATAAGTTCGTCTTGCGCGTCAACGGTGAACTTAATCCCTTTATCTGATGCAATCGCTTCCACACTGGATGATAATGTGCTTATCAGCTCTTTGAGGTCAACATCTTCAAAATTGACCGGCTCTTTCCCTGCATCGCTCCGTGCCAGGAAAAGCAGCTTACTGATGACAGATGCCATGTAATCCGATTCTTGCGATATTGTTTCCAGCGATCTCCGGTATTCTGTTTCAGTCCTTTCTTTACTGAGAGAAAGTGTTGACTCCGCCTGCATAATCGCCAGCGGAGTGCGTAGTTCGTGAGAAGCATCCGCCGTAAATTGCCGCTGGCGGTTAAATGCCGCTTCAAGACGCCCAATCATACTATTAAGGGTTGACGCCAATCTACCCAGTTCATCATCGCTTTTAACATTAATCCTCCGGCTCAAATCGCTTTCCCCTATCTCCTGAGCCGTTCGCGTTATCCGTTCCACCGGCTTGAGCACCCTGCTGGCTAAGAATAATCCGCCTATACCTGCCAGAACAACCACACACACACCCGCAATAACGAGGACGAATTTAAATGCATCCAGCACCATAGTGATTCCTGATGTTAGCTGTCCAACGACAATGACTACCCGATTGTTAAAACCAGCCATAAAAGAGGTAGCATGAAGCCGAACCGCCCGATTATCTACGGTGACAGTAGTAAGAAATGAGTTCTCTCCTCTCAGGGCTTGCTCCACAATTTCATTGACATTGGCAGAATCAACCACAAGCCCGAATTTCTGCATTAACGCCCCGCTGGAATCAAAAACGAACAGTAGTTCATCCGGGCCTCCTGTAAAGATTGCTTCACCCCTCTGGATTGTAAGATTGGCTCTTAACTGGATCGCCCGGTTTACCAGCGTCTTGTCGAGATTCTGATAAAGATTGACAGACAACATGAAGTAAGCCACGGCACTGAAAATAAGCAGCAAAACAACAATCACCACCAGATACCAGATGGTCAGGCGGGTCCTTATACTCTTAAAAAATTTCATGCTGCTTTGAGACGGTAGCCTGCGCCCCTCACGGTCTGAATCAGACTATCTTCTCCCTCTTCATCGACTTTACGGCGGAGCCTCCTAATATAGACATCTATTATATTAGACATACTATCATATTCATAATCCCAGGCATTCTCTTCAATCATTGTCCGGGTAATGACCATATTAGGATGGGACATAAAGTATTCCAGTATCGAGTACTCCTTGGTGGTCAAGTCTATTTTCCTTTGCCCCCGCCACACTTCTCTGGTGAGCGTGTCCAGTACCAAATCTCCAACCTGTATCTTCGGCGTTTTAGACAATGATTCTCGACGTAACAAAGCCCGAATCCGTGCCAGCAATTCACTGAAGGCAAAAGGCTTAATCATGTAATCGTCAGCGCCAGAATCAAGCCCTTTGACCCTATCCTCCACGCTGTCTCTGGCAGTAAGCATCAAGATTGGTATATTGATTTTTTTAGCACGCAAATCCTTACAGACTGCAATGCCATCTTTCTTTGGCAACATGATGTCAAGAACAATGAGGTCGTAGGACGTAGTTTCAGCCATATATTGCGCCTCTTCACCATCATAGACAGCATCAACCGCATAACCTTCTTCAATGAGACCACGCTTTATAATACCGGCAAGCCGCCTTTCATCCTCAACAACCAGCACACGCATATTAAACTCCTGCCCCATTTATCATGTTTACCTTATTATACTAAAACAAGATGAACAGAACATGAAAAGGTATTTTTAAACCTGAGTCTATCATTCATCCTGAGTTAATATTTCTTTAACAGCCTGTTCATCCAACAATGCTAGACTTGTAACTACCGAAGGTGAAATTTCAATAGTAACGGATGGGAAAAAGAAAAAATGAGAACAAGCAATCTTGAAAGAGGCGATTCCCGATGACGTGGGGGCATCATTTTGATATAGGTTTCGGTCTGAAAACGGTAGCATTAGTGGTCATATTCTGGGGCGCAATTACCGCCCTCACTACCCGGGAATCTAAAGACCCACGAAGTATGGTTCCGGTACGAGGATTAACCCTTTTGACACAGCCGGGGAACGCTATGCCATAGGGGAAATCGCCAGGCGACAGTTGGAGGAACTGAATAACCTGGGTTAGAAACCACCTGCTAAAAGCATTACAATGCAACTCGCTATTGCTACCACCGAAACCAGAGAACCTGCCCGATTCGGACCGGGCAGGTTCTCATTTTTTAAGTAAAATATCACCGTAGTGAAAAGGTATATAACTATAAAGAATAGAGGAATATTTCGAGACAGTATCTAATGTTCACCCAGCTTTCATTTTAAGTTAATAGCCAGTTCATCTGGCAATGATAAACTGAAATCAGAGTTGAATAATAACTCGAAATAACAATAAAAAGGAGATAACAAAATGAAAACATTAAAAAGCAAAATCGTTGCTGTACTGGCAGTGATTCTCATTACCGGAGCCGCATTTACAGTAGGCACAGGTATGCACCTTGTCACCAACACTGCATCAGCCTCCCCCACTCTGTACAGTCAGGATACTACGACATCAATTTACGATAACGCCAGTCCGGCTGTCGTGGAAATCAATATAACACAAACGGTCAATAGTGTATATGGTAAATCCACTCAAGAAGGTCTCGGTTCGGGATTCCTCATCGACGACCAGGGACATATATTAACCAATAACCATGTTGTCGATGGCGCTACAACCGTCGAAGTTGCCCTGGATGATGGGACTACTTTAGATGCCACCGTCCTTGGCACCGATTCGGTTGACGACCTGGCAGTAATCAGCGTTGACCCTGCTGCCGTAGCCGGAATCACCCCGCTCCAGCTCGGTGATTCAAGCCTGGTAAAGCCCGGCCAGATGGCAATAGCGCTGGGCAACCCGCTAGGTTATACCGATTCTATTACCGTCGGGGTCATCAGCGGACTAAACCGCAGTCTCAGTGGCAGTACCCTCAGAGGGATGTTACAGACCGATGCGGCTATCAATCCGGGGAACTCAGGTGGTCCACTACTTGACGCGCAAGGCTTAGTAATCGGAATCAATACCGCAGCAGAAACCGCCGCATCAGGAGCCGATGGAATCGGGTTTGCCATCCCCTCGAATGTAGCGACAAAAGTACTCCCAGACTTGATTGCCGGAAAGAAAGTTACCCGCCCATGGCTAGGCATCAGTGGCACCGCCTTGACTCAAACTACTGCCGGTAAACTGGGGCTATCGGTCAATCAGGGCGTCTATGTCGTAACCGTTGTCGCTGACAGCCCTGCAGAGAAAGCCGGGCTCAAAGCTGGCGGCGCTAATAATGACGGCACACTGGCTTCAGGAGGCGATGTAATCACC
>JAQTPO010000166.1 GCA_028712845.1 Dehalococcoidales bacterium
GACTAAAGGAGTGAGTAATGCCTATCTACGAGTATAGATGCTCTCAATGCAAAACAGAAGTGGAGACAGTACATGCGGAGGTCAACTCTAAGGATCTGATCGATGATCAATTCGAAAAGGACAAACAGTATCATCAAAGCAAGCCATGCAAAGTAAATCTTGCGTCGGCTGGTTCTAAGTCCAACGATGAACAAACATAATAGCGGAAAGATAACGAGAGAGGAAGTAAAGCCGATCCATCGTGAAATTTCGAGCAACTCCAAAATGCGCGCAACAAAAACAGCGATAATCAGGAGCATATAGACGTTTGCCGTTATCGCTCCGATCAAGTCGGCAACCGATTTGCTGCTTCCCTTCATTCTCTTCGAATCGTGCCCTTGAGTCTGCGTTTGCTTATCATACCTGCAATCTGACTATCGCTCTTCGTGACTTTTAACCCATTTCGCGTCAATTATCGCAAGAAGGACTCCTACTCCGATAAGAGAATAGCTAATCCATCGGCTATCACCAAAGATGATGCCGAGCACTATCATAGTCATGCCAAGCATGGTGAGAGTCGAAATTCGGTTGATCTTCCGTCTATTCAAAACTAGGAGAACCAGTATCGCTATGAATGCGGCAATTGAAATTCCAATATAGAGTGCTTGCATATTTCTACCTCCTCGTAATTACTCCTCATATTGAAAGACTTCCTCTAGGGGCACGCCAAATGCCTTTGCGACCCTAAAAGCTAGCTCAATAGATGGAACATACTTATTCTGTTCCAACGCGATGATTGTCTGCCGGGTGCAACCTACCTTGTTGGCCAATTCTTCCTGGGTCATCTCGTTATTATCGAAACGTAGCCTTCTAATCCGATTTTTTATTCTACCCATTACTGTTCATCCTCCAGTAACCGACTAAAATGCCGATACACTGGGCGATGGCACTAACGCAGAGAATGGTGAAGAACATCACATAAAGGAATACAGTAGGTACTCCCTGACCGCGGAACCCTTCCGTCAAACCAATAACCCAGGCTACCAGAGCAAAGATGACAGCCAGCCATTGTATTCGCGGGGAGCGGTCGTAAATTAGTTTATCACGTTCATCCACCAGTTTAGGTTTGCGGAGTATCGGATAGAACAAGACCAGATATACGATGAGTCCGCCAACCCAGATACCGTCCATAATCAGCCGGAAAGTCTGGTCTGTATAGAAGACGGAGGCACCTCCTTTCAGAATGAAAACAGCAACTATCGCGATAGCCCAGGCGATGCCGAAGATAAGCCCGTAAAAAGCTCTTTTTTGTAGCGGTGCCATAGTTCCTACCCTCCTTGAGCCTTCAGGTTGTTCTAATTACCTTATTTATGACATATAGTATCACGTATATCACTACTTGTCAAGTACTACTTACATTATTGTGGGAATTATCTCTAAAATTTGATTAGGTATCGATACTGAATCCGGATACCGTGCAAGTTTATCTAAAAGCGCGCTGGTCGTGAGAAACCCACATTGATAGTCTAACAGGTAATTCATTTACCGAAGAATGAAGCTGAACGATAGTGAAAGAGTGGGAAAAAGGACATAATTCGTATCTAATGCAAGGTAATGTCATTACCTTGATGGTGGGTGGTACCTACTCCAACTCACAATAACCAACTCATTTTGCCTTCAGGTATCAAAGTGATAAGCATAGATTTATGGATAAATAAGCTGTTATTTGTTGATACAACCTAATTTGTCAGTTTAGTTGCAATACACAATTTATCCCCTTCAGGATTGAGGTACAAATATAAGCGAGGTAACAATCCGGAGGCTCATTCCAAAAATTCACTCTCTTATACAAATAGCAGCCCCTTGCTTTTATTTTCTTTAGACCGATATAAACGGGGTATATATAACCCCTAAAACGGGTTGTTTTTTCCTTCATTAAAAGTATTTATACTCATGGTGTATTACGTATAAGATTATAGAATAAAAATATCGAATATCGCGAGGAGAAAACTATGGAGTGGACAGTCGATATTTTTAGGGTGATTTCCGTAGTCATAGCCTGGGCTATCCCCGCAATTCTAGTATTGGCGGTTGCGGTATTTGTTCTTGCTGCACCTGTACTCACCTTGGCTGGATTGGTATCTTTAGCATACGATAAGGTATCTTCCACTCCTATCAAGGGTACTGAAACGAAGAGGCAAAGAATGAATCTAGAGTGCACCATCGATACTGATTGCCCTCCGGGCTGTATCTGTGTTGCTGGCCGATGTGTACCTGAAAAAGATATGAAACTTGTAAGCTAACTCAAAAGTTCAGCCCGTTTTCAAAGTATGCGTCTGAGATTTCGCTGCCGATTATACCTTTGTATACATCTGGGACACCTGGATATCAGACTGTTCAAATGTTTGTGTTTGCCCTGATAGAAGGATTCTGATTTGTTTATATTGTTTTTCGGCAGTTAGACTCAGAAGCGGCCTCAATGTCCTCTCAGATACAAATAAACTTCCTAATGGATCCCCTAACGAAGAAATCATCTCAATGACTTCCGGTGACAATTTCAGAAGATTTAATATCTGTGTCACTCGGGCTCTCGAAACTTTGAGGTGACGGGCTAATGCAGCGGGTGAAGCGAATTCGCCATCGTCTAAAGCTCTGCGCCATTCTCTTGCAAGGTATATTGGATTTCGGTATTGCCGCTTACCAATCTTGATGAGGTTGTGGTTAAATTGAACTACTGGCATCTCGAAGACAGCCCGGAAAGTTCTGTGTATTGACCCGTTAGCCATGCCTCCTCGAAGTTTTGTAAACCCGAGTTGAATTATTTAGTTACTTTGTTTTCATTCCCCCCCAATTAAATATAGCCCCCGATCTACGTAGCTCTAAAGTCTAGTCTCAGCCAGCCAGCAGCCCTTACTAAAGTAGCCCTCAAAACTTTTGACTTCTTAAGTTACTTAGGTATACTTAAGTAAGAGTACGTATTGATTTTTGGCTAAAAGTGTGCCGAAACCGAAAAATAAGTTCATAAGATTTCTTTCTAGAATAATTTTCTGCTCGTTTATTGGCGCTTTTCTTTTCGTGACTATGTTGCCTCTTTTTACCAGAGTGTTATTCTGGGATATGCCGACCCGTTCTGATACCTTTGATTGTGATGACGACGCCCTGTTTATGTACCAGCGTTTCACACAACTGGGCATTAAGGTTACCCCCATGGTGGGTGACCTTAATAAGACCGGCGAACAATTTAATGAAATTAATCACATCTGGCTATTAGTAAACATTGGCAGCTTCAATATCCCGATTGACTGGGGCACCACCTGGATGGATGGCCAGCACCGCGAAGGTTATCCGGTTAGTTACCAGCAATTACTAGCGTTCGTAGAACAGGATAAAACCAGCGTAAGTGCGCCCGCTAAATAGTTTAGTGCAGGTTAAGGAGAAACTAACTGGCCAATTATGAGGTTGGGATTCGAGTGCTGGTAGCTCTTACTCAACTAGTTTGACCAACCCTGGCTATCCGGTATACACTGTCGCTACCAAGGTCTGGTGAAAATGGTAGCATGAAGATTTTGCTGGTCTCAGCTATAATGTCGGAGCGCCGACAGCCGGTATTCCCCCTGGGATTAGCCTACTTATCAGCCAGCTTGCGCCAGGCTGGCCACCAGATAGGGGCATTCGATGTCCACCTCCACAAAGACTATTTGCATGACCTTAAACAAGCAGTCAGTGATTTCCATCCCGATGCTATCGGTGTTTCCATGCGTAACCTGGACAACCAGCGCTATAACGCTCCCGTCTCCTACATTTCACCTGCCAAAAGCATCGTAAACGCTTGCCGGGAAGTCAGCACCGCCAGGATAATCATCGGCGGCTCGGGATACAGCATTGCTCCAGGACCGTTGCTGGACTACCTGGGCGCAGATTATGGCATCATCGGTGAAGGTGAGAATGCCCTGGTTATACTATTACGGACAATTGAAACAGGGGCAGAGG
>JAQTPO010000167.1 GCA_028712845.1 Dehalococcoidales bacterium
CTCATGGCATTAAAGAAGTATAACGCCGGGAACATAAGAACATGACTGTCTATTGCGCCTATGCTCTAACTTCTGTTTATCTTGAGTGACCATTCCTGCTAGAAATGTCTACAACAGCTTCTTGAATTCCTCAATGCTCAAACCCGCATCATTTATGATTCCTGCCATCGTATAAGCGTTAATCGGGTTTGCTCTCGGTATGGTAATGATTCTTTCACCATTGGTCATTGTAATATGTTTACCCTGTCGGGTTATCCAAAAACCGGATTTTCGGAAGGCATTTACGGCACGCTGATGGTTTATCCCTGGCAGACTGGGCATAGGTCTACCCGACTTCTACGTAATGAGATTCTTTATCTTTACTCAATTCTTCAACGGTTGCCAGATACGCTTGTATAGCATCCTTGATATTTTCCAGAGCTTCTTTCGCGGTTTTACCTTGGGACCAACAACCTGGAAGTCCGGGTACCCAAATAGCATATCCTTCACTGGTTTCCTTCATATTTACTTTATATTTCATATGTGTCCCCCAGTCCCTTTCTTCAGTACAATTATAATCCTTAGAAACATATAATTCTACATGCCCGGTGCACTGTAATTACTAATGGGTTCTAAGTGATGCTCCCGTCTCATGTCACACAACTCAAGCAAATGTCCAGTGGCATGAGACGAACATCGAGATCAGAATCCAGAATCCGACTGTTTACGGTTGGCTGATTCCGTTTAGAGTTTCCATCATAATTTAGCCAGCAAGTATAAACAGAAAAAGATAGCCTTTAAGGGTGCGTAATTTTAGCTTGCCTTAAATAAGAAAAAGATGAACCACTTTGGAGTTCACCGCCTATGATAAAGGAATACGAAATATCGTTAGCGAACCCTCCTCCGATTAATGTCATTCTTACACTGGAATTCTGAGCAGGAAGCAATGGATTCACAGAACCTATATCAAAATTAAAAGTGAAATCCCTTCCAAGATTAACAACAATTGATAAAGAAATAATAGGCTCATTGGAAACATTCATAACGGTTAACTCGATGATCGGGCCACCTGGATTAATTGGAGGAAGAGGACCTTCCACTGATATGATATCAATCGGTTGTTGATCTGTGATAGTCGGAGTTGGAGAAGTTGGAGGTGTGGCTCCAGACGTAACAATGAAACTGTTTGCTGAAATAATAATAGATTTGATGTTTTCAGGGAAATTCAAATGCAAGGTGAATTCACACGTTTCCTCTGACTCTAGAATAAGTTGGTTCTTCCCATAGATAGAATTGTACTTATAAAAAGTCCATGCAACCGTTTCACCTGCTTCATCATATCCTATAGCATTCAAATTAATATATGTATTCTTATTATCGATGTTTTGAATAATACCTGTGATTACCAGAATAGGATCGTCAGGATAAACAAGAACCGAAGGGGATACCGGTGACATGTAATATTCGTCGCTAGTGCCCTGAGAAATTTGAATTTCCTTGAGCAATACTCCCGATACTTTTTGTGAAACTTTCAAGGGGATGCCTATACTGGATGATACTTCTATTTCGGTAGAGGTATTAACATGATTTGTGCAAGCTGTTAATGCAGTTAATAATACTAATGTAACAGTTAAAGTAAGAATTTTTTTGGTCATATGGTTTTTACTCCTAATGTCATACTATCTATCGTGAAAACATCCGGATGTTTGTCTGCAATTAATATGTACGACTAGTTGTTTCCATTTAAGTTCCATATAAAGTAACAATATTGAGTTATTGTGAATAGGAATTGGCGTAAGTGTAAACAAATTTTGCGCCGCTCTCTAGTGTTCCGCTTATCACTACAGAATACGGAATACCACCGCCAAATCCTCCGCCAATCAGGGTCTGTTTGGCGCTAATGCTCTCGCCGAGCAATAATGGATTTGATGGAGTAACATTAAAGTCAAAGCTGAAACTTCTGGACCCACCTTCTTTAAGAGTGACATTCAAAGAAACAACAGTCCAGTAAGATACGTTTTTAAGAGTTATTTCGATGGTTGGCCCTGCGGGACTGATCGGCTGGCCGGGTTGATAGGTATCTAATACGGACACTACTTCAATTGGTTGCGGATTCTGCATCGTCGAGTCACAATTCACCCACTGGGAAGGTCCACCCAAGAGCATCCCATTAGTCGCCTTCTTCGATGTCACCTCACCTGTAAGAGCATCTATATCAACTTCCAGAAGGTTATATGTATTCCCCGGTCCAAATTCAACATTTTCACCGCTTTGCCAACCCAAATCCTCACGCGTTATTTCATCCACCATGAACTCAACGAACCAGATGCCGTGTGGATCCCTCCCATGATCTATATCACAGAGGGCTGCTCCGAGATGCGCTGCGAGTTCTTGGGGAAGAGTATTCTTAGCGATACGAACCGCTTCACACTGAGTAGTTACCGCTCTAGGTGATGTTATAGTCGAAATCTGTGATTCCGTTGACCTCAAGGTCGACTTGCAAGCTCCTATGAGTAGAAGTACAACCAATACCAGTGCTATGCCTAGTTTCAGTTTCATCTGCTTCATAATGGTCTATATCTCCGGTTTTACAGTCTCCACTACAACAGTGATATTTATGTCACAAAGGTTGTTTACTTTCATTTCTTCATGGCTTTACTTCTAACCAGCTATCGGAATAGGGTGCAATCAGCATCATAGATTCGGCGATGAGTTTCAGTTCGTCCATCGGTACTTTATCACTGATCACACTGAAGTGAATGTCATATATCCACCAGTCGATTCTATTCTGCCCAATGAATGCCGTTTTCTTGCGGATAGTTGTCCTTTCTCCTGTAAAACCTGCAGGTGGCTCTGTAACGCCGAGTCCCGGGCTGAAAACGACCTGGTAATCCGAATAAAAAATCGTGATTACATGGGGCTCTTCGCTACTTATCCCATAGCCGACAGGGACAGGGTTCGTCGCCTCCGGAAAATAGGAAGGCATTAAAATGCTTACGGGAAAAGCTGCCGCTTCCTCGGCTTCTTTTAAAGTGACCATACCCTCCGGCAAGACAGCCGGCGGATCGATATAAAAACTTGTCGAAAGATTTCTATTACCCTGGATTGTTAATTCACTGGCGGTTGTGTATTGATAGGAGACCATTAAGCGTACAGAATAATGAGGTTGTTCCGTGATATGACCGCCAGGTGGCGGTGGGTCCGTAGACAGGGCAATTGAAGCCGGTTGATATGGCCAGGTGGGTGAGACAACTGTACTGCCCACTTTAACGTTGATGGGTACATCCAGACTCTGTCCCGGACCAAGCGTGAAAGAGGTTTGTGACACAGTGATATCTATGCCCGCGGGTAGATTGCTGATACGGGTGTCACGAGTAATCGATATTTCCATAGGTGTGCTGGCATTGCTTTGCAGATGGATAGTAATGTTTTTAGACTCTCCCCTGAGCACGAGCAGGTCTTCATCTGGAACAAGACTCGCTTGTAGTACTTGTGACGGTGGGGATGTCACCGATTCTGCTATCTTTAATAGATCTTCAAACGTCACGCCGTTACTTCCCGTAAGCGAGAGCCCCCAGCCTGTCCCGTTTACCCAATTAAGGTTGATGGTATCCTGTTGTCTTGAAACCATCGCTGTTTTATCATCGATTTTTATGGTTTCCATTCCGGGAGGTATTTTCATACCCAGTGTGAAAGTACTTATTGACATGGTAATTAGAGATGAAGATGTTCCATTATCAATGGTCAGTCCGATCCTCCACTCACTGAGCGGATGGCTTGTTGATTCAACCTTTACGGAAGTAATCCCATATCCAGCCAGAAGGTATGCAGGTACCGGGATTTCCCGTCCGATGATCTCAATTGCCCGTTCCAGCGTAATATTCTGATAAAGTAGTTTATCTGTTGTCGTTGCAGGAGGCTCAGTCGGAATATATTCAGGTACAG
>JAQTPO010000168.1 GCA_028712845.1 Dehalococcoidales bacterium
GACTTGCACGATTGGTTCGCTGTAGCATTACTCGTAGTATTTATACTCCACTTGATTCTGCACTGGAAATGGATAGTTTACATGACTAAAAAAGTCTTTAAAGGCGAATTTTAGGAGGCTGCAATGGACAAGAAAGAAATGGTCAAACTGCTCAATGAAGACATCGAAGGGGAACATGCCGCTATTATCCAGTACCTCACCCACGCTTACGCCATCGGGGAAGGTGATTTAGCCTGCGAAATCGAAGCTATTGCCCGCGAGGAAATGCGCCACCTGGACATGCTGGCGGAAACAATCGTCAGACTGGGCGGCACACCCAGCATTAAACGCGGCACAATGCGCACCGGAGGCAAGACACCGCCGGAGTGGATGCAGAATGACGTCCTCGCCGAAAAAGACGCTATCGCCCTCTACAAGACACACCTCAAGGCAATTGACGACCCGGAAACCAAACAGACTCTCCAGCGCATCCTTTCCGATGAAGAGTCCCATCACGGGGATTTTGTACACTTCGTTGACAAGACAAAGAAAGAAAAACTGAAGGACGTGCGCGGTAAAACCAGCAATAAGCTCACCGAAACGCTCAACTGGGGCATCGAGCACGAATACACCGTTATCATTCAATACATCTTCCAGTCTTACCTGACGAAAAATCATGAAGCGCAGAAGGAACTGCAGGACCAGGGCATCAACGAGATGCAACACCTCGGCTGGCTGGCGGAGAAGATGATTGATGCCAAAAGCAGTCCACGGATTGAACACACTGCCGTTGAGAAAACCGGCAAATCAGATAAACTGGCAGATATGTTGAAGGCGGATATCAAGGTTGAGAAACGGGTCACTGCCGCCTACGACAAAGCCGCCAAAGAGACCACCGACCCCAAGGCAAAGAAGCTGCTGGAGCGTATCCGCGACCATGAAATCTACCACACTAAAATCTTCAATGGCATTTTGAAAGAAGAGAAAGCAAAGAAGAGGTAACACAAATGCTTGAAAAAATTCTGGTCTGCCTCGATGGCTCTGACGCCGCTGAGCGTATTCTGTCTTACATTGTTAAAAACGCCTTGAAATTACAGAGTAAGGTAATTTTGTTGCGCGTTGTTGACCTGCCTGAGACAACAATGGCAATTAACATACCGGGCTCACCGGCAATCCCTATTGAAACACGGGGAGCAGTCGAACGCACGCTAAATGAAGAAAAGGAAGCAATTGACTACCTGAAGCGCCTGAAAGCCTCGTTAAAAAGGAAAAAGTTAGATGTTGAATCTATCGTTCTGTCAGGAAGAACAGGAGAGACCATCATCAACTATGCACAGGAAAACGATTGCACCCTGATTGCCATTGCCACTCACGGGCGTGGCGGTCTCAGACGGCTTGCTCTCGGGAGCACCGCAGACTTCGTCGTCCGCAATTCATCCATCCCCGTGTTGACGATTAGAAGATGATATAATCTTCAACGGTATTTTGACAACGGCAAAAGTAAATTTATAGAAAAGGGGCTTTTCAGCCCCCTTTCTATTTTGGTTCTCCTTGCCAGTATCACTGCGAGCCACGATAACATCGGGACGAAGCAATCCGACATCGCAGTGTCGTACCGAGCAAAGCGAATGTATCTAGTACTACAGTGTCATTCCGTGCCGTGACACGGAATCCAGTATAATTTTTTTAGATTCGCACTCCGTATTGGTATGGGGATTGGAACCACAGCTGCGATTACTCCGCTCGCAATGTTAATCTACAATAACCATAAGCAAGGGATACCTGTAAATAATCATAATTGTTCTTTAGACGGCTGGTTGCTATAATTAAGCCCAGCAGACACTAACCCGATAACTCAAGGAGTAGATTATGCAAGATTTAGATACCTCTTTCGGAAACAGGCGTATCGCTATGCTGATTGACGGTGAAAATGCTCAGTCTTCTCTCATCGACAAGATGGTCGCTGAAACCGGTAAATACGGGCTGGTCACAGTGCGCCGTATCTATGGAGACTGGACAACACCGCAGATGAAAAGCTGGAAGGAAATCCTGAACGACCAGGCTATTCAACCGATTCAGCAGTTCCGCTATACCATCGGCAAAAACTCCACTGACAGCGCACTGATTATCGATGCAATGGATATTCTCTACGAAGGCACCGTGCACGGCTTCTGCCTTGTTTCGAGCGATAGTGATTACACCCGTCTGGCAACACGCATCAGGGAAAAAGGGCTTTTCGTAATGGGCATCGGCAGGAAAAACACGCCCCCCGCCTTCGTCAAAGCCTGTGAAGTTTTTGTTTACACGGAAAATCTCAGCCCTGAAAAAGACATCGTAAAGTTCACGCCGCGGCAAAAAGAGACCGCCTCCGGCAGTGTAATGAATGACCCGCTGCCTCTACTGAAAAACGCCTTCGATATGGCGGCGCAGGAAGATGGCTGGGCATTCCTGGGAACATTAGGCGGGCGTCTGAGACAGCTCGACCCCGGCTTCGACTCCCGCACGTATGGCTATAATCAGCTCTCCCAATTGGTCAGAGCACAGAAGGATACCTTCGAAATTAAAGAGAATAAGAGCCGGAGCGGTCCCTCCCTCATCTACATCAGGCTCAAAGACGAAGGCAATCTGTAATAGTCCTCGAAGCCATTTTGAATTAGTTTTTTACCATACTCAGTGTTGTACTTAAGGTATAATGGGGACACTCGAATGAGGCGGGGAAAATTATTATTGGCGCTGGTTATCGTTGTGGTTTTGGTGGTAAACGGTTTCGGCTGCCAAACGCCAATGGCAACAAAAAGTCCGACAGCGGTATCCCAACCGCCAACTGTGTCACCATCCACACCTGTTACATCACCGGACGTACAGGTATCTACAACACCTGCATCGGCTGGTACAACTGTACCTACAGTTCCCCTAAAGCCGGCTAGCTTCGTCCTGGGCGACCTGACTATTACCCCGACGGCAGTTATGGCAGGTGGGCAGGTGACCTACTCAATCCCGGTGAGCAACACCGGCGGCACTGGGGACAGCTACACGGTGGTCTTCAAATATAAGAGTTCCGGAGGATCCGTCGGTTCGGATAATGTAGAAGTAACACTAAAGCCGGGGGAAACCATGACAGCGACGCTCACCAAGACACAGAATGAATCGGGCACGTATTTTATTAACGTTAACGACAAAAACAGCCAATATACTGTGACAACGCCTATTTATGCTGTACCCGCTACGAGCGCATCCGCGGTTACTTCACCACCGCCCAGCATGGTAGGTATCAATACTCATACTGAAATATTCGGCACCGGCGCTGACCCTGATATGATTACACTTGGACCCAAACCTGGCAGTCATCCGGATTGGGGCGCCTACGCCACCCATTGTGGCACGACATTCGAATTAAAAATTCATGGAACACCTGTCCTCGCACCTATTGATATGAAACTGGTAGGCTTTAAAAATAATAGTGCCACAACTGGAATTGGAGCAGACGGACAAACATACACCCCATTTAATGATTTAAACTTATACTTCGAGTCTACCAGTCCCGAGTGGCCGGGTATGATAATCAAGATCTATCATTTATACAGCTCACCACTGTTGCTCGGGCACAACCTAAATCCGGATTGTAGTGAATGTGAAGAAATGGGCGACTCATTCCAAGCTCAAGGACACCTGTTCTTTTTTGATAATGATTATGTGACCGAACAAGGTACCGCGAGTGCATGCCAGGCTCAAATTGGCTACAAGGTCAAACGCGGGGAACTAATTGGATTTGCCGGTAGTGTTGGTACTCACTCTTTTACTGACATTTGTTTCAAAGTATCGGATACGTCAGAAAATCCGACCGTTAAAACGGGAAACCGCTACCTTCATTGGGTACAAGCAGCCTCGTTCTTCTATTGGAAAAGTTACAGTCCTGATACGACTTTCCCCGGCGGGGTGC
>JAQTPO010000169.1 GCA_028712845.1 Dehalococcoidales bacterium
GGGGCGGGAATCCATTGAACGGTGCCAGCGGAATAACGAAAACCAAGTTGTCATTCCCGCGCAGCTTGCCCCGTACTTGATACGGGGGCGGGAATCCATTCCATCTTTGTCATACCGACATCGCAATGTCATTCCGTGCGAAGCGTGGCAATATCAAGGAAGTTGGAAAGCAGCCTCCATTGTCATTCCCGACCTGATCGGGAATCCAGAAAAACGTTTTTCCTCACCTCCATGAGGTTGTAGCGTGGATAAAACCCGCCATTTCTTTCTCGTCTCTTGATTATTGGTTATTTTGAGTTAAAGATGTATCATATTTGCCTGAAGTAAAATTGGGTGTTACGATAGCTATCAGCCACTACCAGCTGGCAGGCCTGAATAATTGAGTCCCATCAGCAAGAACAAACTGGGTAGGGAATTGATGGTTAACATAGCGGTCAACTTTTATCTTAAAACTGCCATCAACGGCTTGGGCAAACTCTTTGTTTTTTCTACCATATGGAAAGAAAGCGTAAAGCTTTTTGTCTGGACAAAGTCTGCGTACACTCCTAATTGCGGATAATAGGTCAGTGTCGCCGGTTACTAAAACGGCGATATCACACTTGTTGTTTATACATAACTCCTGCAGTTTAACACCGATTGCAACATCCGTTTCTTTCTCTTCGTGCCGAACGAATGTCGTTTTGCAGATAGGGCATAATACATCTTTCGGCTTAAATTTCCCTATCTCACAGTGCACTCCAGTGGATTCAAGACATTGGATATATGTCTTATGGCGTTGAATAACCCCCGGGTCATTTAAGTGGGTCGCAAAAGCGGTGAAATACCAGATATCAGCCATTACAATATCGGGACCAATGTTGGGAACGAGTGAAGACAAAAGAGAACGTAAGTCCAACCATTTTACCTTGTTGCCCGTATCTACTTCTATTTCTCTGGTAGAATGGTATACATTAAAGCCATCGACGATAAATGATACTTTTTTCGTCATAATAGTAAAAACCCCCTGAATCATTGACTCAGGGGGGGCCAGCGGATAAACCACTGGGGATGATATTTATAATGTAACATCCATGTATCACTATTGCGAATGCTAAACAATGATGGTATTTGGTCATTAAGGATGAACAATGGCATTAAACAGTTGTAAACTGCTGTAGATGTAATTAACAAGTGCCCTCTTTAAAAGCATCATATTTGCCTGAAGTAAATATCAAGTGTATAATAACGTACCAACAGGAATGCTTTAGGAGGATACTATGGCAATTCCGGATTATCAAACTATAATGCTTCCTCTATTAAAGATTGCTGCTGATAAGAAGGAACATTCCAAACAAGAAGCCGTGACTGTTCTAGCCAATCAATTCCACCTAACTGAAACTGAGCGAAAAGTGCTGTTGTATAGCGGTAAACAAGAGCTTTTCGATAACCGAGTTGGTTGGGCTAAAACTTACTTAAAGAAAGCCGGACTAATAAATAGTGCTAGGTGGGGTTATTTTTCTATTACAGATAGAGGTGCTGAATTATTGAAAACCAACCCTCTTAAAATAGATGTCCATTTATTACGGAAATACTACGAATTTAAGGAATTCGTCCAGTATAAAGGTGCAAGTAACGATGATTCCATAGAGATTCAAACCGAAACTCCAAAAGAGACCATGTCTAATGTAGCTCAGAGAATTAATGATTCCCTGGTAAAAGAACTTTTACAGCAATTAAAGAATGTGTCTCCCAAAAGTTTTGAGAATATCGTTGTTGACCTCATGATAAAAATGCATTACGGCAGTAATTTTAAAGATGCCATACGTGCACTCGGGAAAGTAGGTGATGAAGGTGTTGACGGCGTGATTAATGAGGATTATCTCGGATTGAGTCGTGTTTATTTACAGGCAAAGCGTTATACAGATAAGGCTGTTGGTCACCCGGAAATTAGAGACTTTATTGGGGCACTGGACTTTAAGCACGCTGAACGAGGAATTTTCATTACTACATCAACTTTTACAAAAGAGGTAAAGGAAAACGTCGACCGTAGTTCTAAGCGGATTATTTTAATTGATGGAAATGAGCTCGCTAGTTTGTTAATAGCTAATAATGTTGGCGTAACCGTTGAAGATACATTTGAATTAAAAAGAATAGATATAGATTACTTTACTGAAGAATAAAGCAAAGGGGCAATCCTGGCACTCTTTAGGGAAAAAGGACAGTTCAGCTTTTTTGCGACAAAA
Source organism: Dehalococcoidales bacterium (assembly GCA_028712845.1). The sequence continues at coordinate 2,223 of JAQTPO010000169.1, forward strand.
TCCTTGAGTCCCTTTAAGGTACGAAATACTATCGGCATCAGCCGAAAGTACATGACAAATCTCTATTGACCGATCTCCTTCTCCCATCTTACAATTATCTTACCTTTTGCGTCTAATGCAGGATAAAGACGCCGTCTGATTCTGGTCGTTCTGGGTCAATTTGAGCAACTGGGAAAGCCCTTACTTTATGACCCTTCAGGAGCGGCAATGTACGTCAGAATCCAACCCCTGACGTCGCAACGTCATACTTAGGCCATCTTAAGTGGACTAACGTAAAAAGCGATCCAATAAAGGACGTATAATCCCTCTCCTTTGAGGGGAGAGGCTAGGTGAGGGTGAAAACATTCTTCATCCCCATTTAGGCAAACATCGGTGTCTGGGCCACCGGACTCTTACGCGGCTTTGAGCGCGCGAGGGCAACGCATACCCACCATTGTTTAGTTTCTGTTTCAGCAAAACAAATAACCCATTTCCCCCGCATTGTCATTGCGAGCGAAGCGCGGCAATCCCTGGGAGAGGCGGGGAAGAATAACACATAACCGCAATTCGGATTTAGTGTTTAGGATTTTGGATTTCCTCATTGTCACTCTAATCTCAGTTGGAATGACAATCACTGTGGTGCTACAATTACATTCGGTAGGTGGAACATGCCTCTGGATTCGATTGTCGTTAAAGGCGCCCGCGAGCACAATCTCAAAAACATCGATGTCACCATCCCCCGTGATAAGCTGGTAGTCATTACCGGCGTTTCGGGCAGCGGCAAAAGCTCGCTGGCATTCGATACCATTTACGCCGAAGGGCAGCGCCGCTATATGGAATCGCTGTCTGCCTATGCGCGCCAGTTTCTCGGCAGAATGGAAAAGCCTGATGTCGATTACATCGAAGGACTCAGCCCGGCAATCTCCATCGACCAGAAAGGTGTCGGCAAAAATCCCCGCAGTACGATGGGCACCATCACCGAGGTCTATGACTACCTCAGATTGCTCTTTGCCCGCGCGGGGCATCCGCACTGCCCCAAGTGCGGAAGGGAAATCACCAGCCAGACCGTGGAGCAGATTGTCGATGCCATCAAGAGTCTGCCCGCAGATAAGCGCATCCTGATTCTGGCGCCGCTGGTCAGAGACCGCAAAGGTGAATACCAGTCCGTGTTCGACGACCTGCGCAAACAGGGCTATGTGCGCGTCAGGGTGGATAAAGCCATCCACGACCTTTCGGAACAGATTCAACTCGATAAGAATAAAAAGCACACCATCGAGGTCGTCATCGACCGTCTGGTGACCGGGCAAAGTGACAGCCAGAGCCGCATCGCCGATTCGGTGGAAACGGCTTTGAAACTCGGCTCCGGTGTGGCGTTAATCTCCATCGTTGACGGTGAGGAACTGCTTTTCTCCGAGCATTTTGCCTGTGTCCACTGTGAAATCAGCATCGGTGAAATTGCCCCCAGAACTTTCAGCTTCAATAGTCCGCACGGCGCCTGCCCCGCCTGCACCGGACTGGGATTCAAGCTGGAAATAGACCCCGACCTGATTATGCCCAACAGGAATTTATCCATCTCCGAGGGCGGCATTAAACCCTACCAGACGCAATACTGGTATTTTTACCGCCTCGAAGACATTGCCAGCCAGCAGGGTTTCTCGCTGAACAC
>JAQTPO010000030.1 GCA_028712845.1 Dehalococcoidales bacterium
GAGCCCCAGCGCCCCAATCGTAATATCGGCAGTCAAAGGATAAGGATATTCACACATCTGGCAACCGGTTCTCAAATTTGTGTCTTCCGCCCACTTGAAACCGGCTTTTATGAAATCGTCGGATTTCTTTTCGGCGGCAAACTTGGGGTAATTGTTCACTGCATAAGCACCGGCACAATCGATGCCGATAAGCAGGAGTTTGTCCAGTTGAATCTGCTTTAGCTTCACCAGTTCGATAAAGGCTCTCATCTCACAGGGGCGAATAACCACCGCGGTCTTCCGGTTGACCGGCGACAGACGGGTTATCGACTGAACCAGACGAGCGGCATTCACCGGCATCACCGGGGCGAAAACATCTGCCTTATCCAGATAGGCAGGATTGGTGACCAGCGCCTGCACGACATTGGTACCCGCCGGATGCGCCAGCGGCACGAGCATGGCATCAACTGCTTTCTTTGCGAAAAGGTCCTTCAGAAAACCATTAACCGTTTCCCGTATCTTGCCGCCTTTAACTGATAGTGTTACACTCTTCGTCATTCTTCTGCTCCTATACCGCCCAATCGCTTGCCAGCGGGCTGGGACCCTGTTTCTTGGTCTGTTCAGTAATTTCGTTCATAAATTTAGCGAATTCGGGACCTTCACTGGCGCTAATCCAGCGCGCCCAGATGCGATTATCATCCAATCCCAGTGATTTGAAAATTTGCTTTAACATCGCCACACGGCGGCGGGCTTTATAATTACCGGAAACATAATGGCAGTCTCCCGGATGACAACCGCCCATCATCACGCTATCGGCACCTGCTAGCAGCGCTTTAATCATATAGACCGGGTCAACGGTGCCGCTGCACATCACGCGGATGGGGTGGACATTGGGTGGATACTGCGCTCTGGTGGTGCCCGCCAGGTCAGAGGCGGCACCGGTGCACCAGTTACACAGGAATCCGATTATCTTCGGTTCAAATTGTTCTTTCGTTTCTGCCATATCGTTCTCCTTCTATTGAGCGGTAAACTAAAAAGCGGCTTCAATCATCGAAAAGACCTGCTTGTCTTTCAAACTCCTTAATTTTGCGGCGCTATTGGGGCAAGCGGTAACACAGATGCCACAACCCTGACACAGCGTTTCCTTAACCACTGCCACCTTGTTTTCTTCGTCGAGGAATCTGGCTTCAAAAGGACAGACCTCGACACATATTCCACAGCATGAGCATCTGCGGGCATCCACTTCTGAAATGACACGCCCGGATGCTACTTGCTTACGGGACAGCAAATTGGCGGCGCGCTGAGCGGCAGCCTGCGCCTCTAAAACTCTTTCGCCCAGGTTCCGGGAGGCATTTGCCAGACCTGTGATAAAAATGCCATCGATGACAGCATCCACCGGACGGAATTTGGGGTCCATTTCCTTGAAGAAACCGTCTTCGTTCAGTTCCACATTTAACATTTTTGCCAGCGGCTGGTTATTCTCTGCCACATAGCCTGTGCTCAACACGAGCAGGTCGGCGTCTATCTCCAGCTTGCCGGGCAAAGCCGGGTCGGCGACCTCTACGGTCAGTGTTTTGTCATTAGCGTTTACCTTCGGCTCTTTGTCAGCTTCGAAGCGCTGGAAGAGCACGCCGGATTCTCTGGCTTTAGTATAATTCAATTCCCTGAAGCCGTAGGTCATAATATCGCGGTTCAGAATAAAGACCTGGGTTTCAGGACTCTGCTCTTTAATCTTGACGGCGTTGGTGATTGCCTCGGAACAGCAGATGCGGTTGCAGTATTGATGAGCTTCGTTTCTGGAGCCGACGCATTGAATCATCACCACTGTAGCGGCTTTGTCTAACTTACCTTCTGCCAAACGCTTCTGCAGTTCATGCTGGGTGATTACCCTCTTATCTTTGCCATATAGATATTCGGTCGGCTGATAGTTTTTAGCCCCCGTAGCGATAATGATTGCGCCGTGTGCTATCTCTGCAACCTTGCCATCGGCGGATTTTATCTGTGATTTATAATTGCCGGCATAACCGCTGACGCCCACCAATTCACTATTGAGGTTGAGCTTTATTTTCGGGTCAGCCTTAACTTTTTCAATCGTATTTTTCACGAATGTCTGCGGACTGTCTGCCATCAGGTCAAAGTACATCTCCCGGCTATGCCCGCCAAGCTCGCCAGTTTTCTCAACAACCTCGACTTCGAACCCCTGTCCCGCAAGGGAAAGAGCAGAAGTGAGACCGGAAATACCGCCGCCAATCACCAGACATCTCGGTGTGACAGTCATCGATGGCTTGGTCAGTAACTCCTGCACCTTGAGACGCTGGACTGCCATTGCCAGCACACCCTGAGCTTTGCCTGTGGCTAAAGCCTTGTTATTCTTGTGCACCCATGCAAGCTGTTCTCTGAAATTGACCAGTTGCCACATTGAGGCATCGATGCCCACTTCCTTCAGAGCATTGGTAAACAGGCGCTGGTAATGATAAGGCGCACAAGCCGCCATGATGACGCGGTTAGCGCCTGATTTTGTGACCGATTGTTTGACTTTCTCCAGTGTTTCCGGCAGACAGAGGAATCCGACATCTTCCACCAGAGTTACATTGGGTAAATTCTTAGCGAAGGCTAATGTTTTTTCAAAATCTATTGCAGCGCCGATCTCTTCACCACAGTGGCAGACAAAGATAGCAATTTTAGCTTCTTCAGCCTCGCCGTCATTATGTTCATGCTCCACCTGTTTGGCTTCTGCCTGATGACGCGCCGAAGCAATGATTGTAGCGGCTTCGCAGGCGGCAGCACTGGACTTGAGCACGGTTTCACAAATATCCGAAGGTCCTGAAGCAGACCCGCTGACAAAGACGCCATTGCGGGAAGTACGGGTCATATAAAATCCCAGTGTCTCTACAAAACCCCACTCATTAGTACGGATGTTCAATGCTTTATTAAGCTCGATGGTCGGTTGCGGCTGACACTGGGCAGCAGATAACACCACCATATCGTACTCACTGCTGATTGACTTGCCGTCTTCGGCACGCGCCAGCAGGAACAGGTCATTTGTTTTCGGATTTTCCCGTATGCGTGAGACGCGGCACCGCACGAATTTAACTCCCGCTGACTGTGCTTGAAGGAAGTAGCGATAGTAGTCTTTGCCGAAAGCGCGCATGTCCATATAATAAATAGCCACTTCGGCATCGGGATACAATTTCTTGAGCATCATGCTCTCTTTGAGAGCGAACATACAACAGACTTCACTGCAATAGCCGCGTTCCTTATCTCTGGAACCGATGCATTGCAGAATGGCTATTTTCTTCGGAGCTTTACCGTCGGAGGGACGCTGCAGCTTGCCGCCGGTCGGTCCGGCGTCCGCCAGCAAACGTTCCAACTGGATATTGGTCACGACATTAGGATAACGTCCAAAGCCGTACTGTGCCATTTCCCCGGCTGCGTACTCTTTAGAACCGCTGGAAATCACGACTGCACCAACGGATAATTCACGTTTGGCATCAGGCATATTCAGAGCGATTGCCTTGGTAGGACAAATCGTCACACACTTGCCGCATTTGTTGCAATGTTCACGGTCAATGGTATAAACATTCGGCACCGCTTGCGGATTATACACATAAGCCGCCTTGCGTTTCTGCAGACCGCGGTTAAAATCATCGCTAACTTCAACCGGACAGACCTGGGCGCAGAGACCACAGGCAGTGCACTTTTCTTCGTTTACCCAACGGGATTTAACGTTCAGCGAAACTTTGAAATTACCCGGGTCTCCAGCCAGCTTCACGACACTGGAGTTGGGAATCAACTCTACATTGGGATGATTCAAGTCACGACGGAGACAGAACTGCGAACATTCATCACGGTCGAACACGGGTAAAAGTTTGCACAGTTCGCACTGATTATCAGGGAACCACGTCTCTAACTGATAAAGCGTTCCTCCGATGCTCGGGCTTCTATCGGTCAGATAGACCTTAAAACCCGATTCAGCGAGGTCAAGAGACGTTCTGATGCCTCCTACCCCACCACCTATAACTAATACGGCTCCAACTTTATCTTGCATGGCAAGCTCCTATCTGGCTAAGCCGGCGAATTCTTTAGTCGCCTCGTCGATAACATCCATTATTTGTTTATGACCGAAATTCTTTAATTGCATTGCTTTAGAAGGACAAGCTGCCGCACAAGCGCCGCAACCTTTGCAGATGGCTTCGTTGACCTTCGCCAGCTTGGTTTTTGGATTGACTTCAATAGCGCTGTAAGCGCAAATGGGAACACAAGCGCCGCAACCGGCACAGACCTCTTCATCAACAAATGCAGTAGCAGATTCAGTTTCAACTTTACCCTTACAAATCAATTCCAATGCTCTAGCGGCAGCTCCGGTTGCCTGATTTATGGTATCGCCAATATCTTTGGGTCCCTGACAGCACCCCACGGCGAAAATACCATCCAGCATCGTGCCCACAGGGTCAAGTTTAGGATGACGTTCCAGGAAGAAACCATCCTGGCTGCATCCCAGCAAAAAAGCTCGCGAAACATTTCCTGTATCTTCTTGCGGTTTCATAGCAACACTAAGAACAACCATATCTACAGGGACTCGAATCATGGCACCCAGTAAAGAGTCTTCGCAGACAACCACCAATTTGCCTTTCTCCTCATCGGTCTGCGTTTCAGTAGTGATTTGTCCGATTTTACCACGGATAAAATTCACACCTTCTTCAGAAGCCTGTTTGTAGAACTCCTCGTGTCCTTTACCAAAGCAGCGCATATCGATATACATCTGATAGACATTGGTGTCCGCACCGAGTTGCTGTTTGATAAGCCGGGAATATTTCAAACTGTACATACAGCAAACGCGTGAACAATATTGATAATAATTCTGGTCACGGCTCCCTACACAGTGGGCAATTGCTATGCTCTTTGGCGACTGTCCGTCCTTCATCACAATCTTGCCACCGGTAGGTCCGTTCGGATCTAGCATCCGTTCAAATTCCGGACTGGTGACCACATTATCGATATTTCCATAACCCAATTGTTTAATGGGCGTCGGGTCAAAAGTGTCATAACCGGTGGAAATAATACAAGCACCGGCATCCACTTCGATAGTTTTATCTTCCTGCTTGAAATCGATCGCTTTCTTGGGACAGGCTGTTTCACAGGCATTACAACTGCCATCGATAAAATGTTTACAATTTTTGCGGTCAATCACCGGAATGTTAGGCACCGCTTTAGGGAAGGGGATATAAATTGCCTTACGCTTTCTCATACGGCGGTCGAACTCACTGGGGACTTCGACCGGGCATTTTGCCCAGCATTCACCACAACCGTTACATTTGCTTATGTCGACATACCGCGCTTTCTTATTAATAGTAGCTACAAAATTTCCGATGTAACCACCAACCTCTTTAATTTCACTGTAAGTTAATAATTCGATGTTAGGGCTGTTTTTTACCATTTCCATTCTGGGTACAAGCAGATCGGTAGTGGAGTCTAGTTTTGGGAAAGTCTTGCCCAGTTGCGCCATTCGTCCACCAATACTCGGTTCTTTCTCCACAAGGTAAACTTTCTCACCGGTAGCAGCAATCTCCAGTGCCGTCTGAATACCAGCAATACCACCGCCCACAATTAGCGTTATTGGTTTCACATTTGCCCATTTGGCATCCAATGAAATACGATAGAGAACACGCCTCACCCCTGCCGCAATCAGCGCCATTGCTTTCTCAGTTGCAACAACTTTATCATTACTGTGCACCCAGCTACTGAGTTCGCGGATGGTTGCCATTTCACAACGATGTGGATTCAAACCGGCTTCAGCGCAGGCAGCGCGAAAAGTGCGTAAATGCAAGGTAGGAGAACAGGAACATACCAGCACACCGTTCAACCCTAATTCTTTAATATCGTTTTTAATAAGGTCCTGACCGGGGTCAGAACACATAAACTGATAATGACGCGCTACGGCTACATAAGGGAGAGTACTGGCATATTCGGTCGCCTTTTCAACATCCAGATAGCCGGCTATATTAGACCCGCAGTGACACAGATAAACTCCAATTTTCCTATTCATATTATCCCCACACTATTTAGCTTTGTTTGCTTCAGCAGTTAATACTTCGCCCTTTTTCTTCTTTTCCTCGTGTGCAACTAAAGCAATCGCCTTACCTGCAGCACCGATTGCCTGTGCAACCGTATCAGGGATATCTTTTGGACCCTGGTTACAGCCTGCCATGAAAATGCCATCGGTAAGTGTGCCCATCGTATCCAGTTTAAAGTGCTTTTCATTAAAGAATCCGTCTGCGCCCATTTCTATGCCGAATAACTTGGCTACTTCTTTAGCATCTTTACGCGGTTCCACGGCAACATTTAAAATGACCATGTCAACCGGTAATCTAATCATAGCTCCCAGCAGGGTATCTTCGCAGACAACCACCAGCTTACCCTTCTCCTCATCGGTCTGGGCTTTATCAGTCACCTGAACAGCTTTACCTCTGATATAATTAACTCCTTCATCAGAGATACGCTTATAGAACTCTTCATAACCTTTACCAAAACACCTCATATCAATGTAACACTGGTAAACAGTAGCGCCGGTTTTTTCTCGTATCTGATGGGCATGTTTAATCCCATACATACAGCAGACACGTGAACAGTATTCATGGTAATTTTCGTCACGGCTGCCGATACAGTGGATAATGGCCGCACTCTTAGGTGTAGAGCCATCCTTTAGTTGAACATGACCTTCTGTATAACCAGTGGAGTTGACCATGCGTTCAAACTCAAGACTGGTATAGACATTAGGGTATTTCCCGTATCCGTATTGAGTCATCGGCGTAGGGTCGAGCAAATCATAACCTGTGGTCACGATAATCGCCCCGACATTCAACTCGACATCCTCATCCTTCATCTCATGGTGGATTGCTTTGCGTTCGCAAACAGCCACGCAGGCAAGACACTCCGAGCAGACACCACAGTTGAGACATCGCTTGGCTTCTTCCACAGCAGATTTTTCATCAAAACCAAGCTCAACTTCGGCGAAGCCCTTTCTATCTTTCGGCGCTACTGCCGGCATTTTGGCGCGGGCTTGTTTCACAACGCCTTCTTTTCTAATATCTTTGACACGTACCCTGGGTTCCGGTCTGCCTGCTTTCAGGTCAACACCGTTGAAAAAGCGGTCTATAGAAATGGCGGCTTCCTTACCTGCTGAAACTACGCTAATCACATCGGCAGGTCCGGAGACGGAGTCCCCGCCTGCAAAGACACCATCGATATTCGTCTGTAATGTTACAGGGTCAACCTGTATTGTTCCGGATCTGGTGAATTCCAGCTTATCCGGCAGTTTGGTTTTATCTACAGTTTGCCCGATTGCCATAATAATATTATCGATGTCCATGACGAACTCAGAACCTTTTATAGGTATTGGCCGGCGGCGTCCGCTGGCATCCGGTTCACCGAGTTCCATCTTGACACACTGGATACCTGTAACATGACTGTTCTCAGCAATTACCCTGACAGGATTAGTCAGAATTGACAGTTTAATACCCTCGTGTTCTAGTTCCTCAATCTCTTCGGTAGCGGCTGGCATTTCGGCACGGGAACGGCGATAAATAACTGTTACCTCTTTAGCGCCGAGACGGAGAGCGACTCTAGCGGCATCCATTGCGGAATTACCGCCACCCACTACTGCCACTCTCGACTTGATCTCTACTTTCTCGCCGCCGTTGGCTCGTCTCAGAAAATCAAGAGCATCCATTACACCTTTGCTGTCTTCACTGGGTATGCCCATTTTCTGACTACTGCCCGCACCGGTAGCGAGGTATACCGCCGAATAACCCTGATTGAACAGGTCTTCCAATTTGTGAACCGGCGTATTTAGTTTAATTTCTACACCCAGCTCCTGGACATAACCAATCTCGTTATCGACAATTGTTTTTGGCAGACGGTATTCAGGAATGCCGTAGCGTAACAACCCGCCTACCTCCGGAGCCGCTTCAAAAACAGTCACTGCATAACCCATCCGGATGAGGTCATATGCACACGCAATACCGGAAGGACCGCAGCCTACTATGGCTACTTTCTGTTTTTTAGTAATAGGTAACGGTTGAGCCTTCTCCCTACCGTTCTTCAATTCATAATCCGCCATAAAACGTTTCAGGAAACGGATGGCGATTGGTTCATCAACTTTGCCGCGTTCGCATTCTGATTCGCAGGGGTGAGTACAAACACGCCCACAAACACCGGCGAAAGGCATAGTCCTGCGTAAAACTTCAAGAGCCTCTTTAAATTTACCCTGTGAGATTAAAGCGACATATCCCTGTGCATTAACCCCGGCTGGACATGTAGCACGGCAGGGTGGCGTGCCCCGCTTGTCAATCGTAAATACATTCGGAACCGCCTGTGGGAAAGGACGGTAAACAGCCTTCCTCAGTGCCATCCCCTGTTGCCACTCGCTTGGCAAAGAGACCGGACAGACCTTGGCACATTCTCCACAAGCAGTGCAGTTACTAATATCCACATACTTGGATTTGTTGCGAACTGTCACTTTAAAGTTGCCGGCATACCCTGAGATTTTGGTTACCTCGGAACAGATCATAACGTTAATGTTCTTGTTTGAACCAACCTGGCTCATCTTTGGTGTACCGATACAGGCAGCGCAGTCCATTGTGGGGAAAGTTTTATCGAGCTGCAACATGTGACCACCAACCGTAGCATTCCGCTCTACCAGATAGACCTGATGTTCGGAGTCGGCAACTTCCAGAGCCGCCTGCATACCGGCAATACCAGCACCAACTACAAGCACCGCAGGTTTGTCAGACATATTATTAGGTTTGGCGTTATCCTCCACTTTGAAACCTCCTGGTGACATTGGCAACTTGTCGTCTTAATATGAGTTCGTACCGAAATGCGGAATGAAGATTGAAAGAGAAGAGACAATCTGTGTTACTGTAATTCACTATTCTGAAGCTCACTCTGCCCCCTCGAATCTCCAGTTCTAGTAAAACTAAACACGAGGAAAAGCTACGGAATAAATATCCTATGTAACTCTTCTACCCACACTTATATTACCCTATTTTCGCCAAAATCTGCCAGTAAAATCACCAAATCAGGCATAAGCCTTTTGGCGTAGATGCCATAATCATCGGAATTTCGGGGACTTCATCCCCATCTCTTTATGCTGCTTTTTGAAGCCAAATTCCATTCTGAGAAAAAGAGATAGAAATGCCAACTGGAATAAACCGCAGCTTGGACACTGAAAAATACGAGCACTGACGTAAGCAGAGGCTATAAGTATCTCAGACAATAATTATGCAGTGTGAGACATATTGACTAATTTATACTGGGCTTGAAGCAGTCCTGTAGGACAAAGCTGATAGCACTCCTGACACGTGGGGCAACATTCATTGGCTATTTGCGGGAAAAACATTATCCTTCGTTCCGGTCCCCTATCGATAAAGCCAACGGCATACTTCTTTTTTACCTCTGCACAGTAACGCACGCATAACCCGCAAAGAATACAGTAGGTGGGATCTACTTCAAACTTTGTTGTGGTCTTGTCATCTATGAGCCCATAGTCTTGCATTGACTTGACCCCAGTTATGCCATATTTTTCACCGTACGTTCTCAATGCCGTGATTCCTGGGGCACGCGCCCATAAAAATTCCAGTATCATCTTGCGACCTTTGACTACTCGTTCTGTCTCTGTCTTGACGATGAGTCCGTCTTCAACAGGGTAAACGCAGGAAGCCACCAGGCGCGACCGGTTCCCGCTGGTTATTTCCACCGTGCACAGCCGACAGGCACCATAGGGAGCGACTTTTTCATTATGGCAGAGCGTCGGTATATCAATTCCCACTCTTCGTGCAACTTCAAGGATAGTTTCCCCTTGCTTGGCTTTCACTTTTTCGTCGTTGATAATCAAGGTAACTTCACTCATCTTTGCCACCTCGTTTTCGTACTGCTTCTGTCCCGGCTGCTACAGGTTCAGGCGTCTTCGTAGTTGCGAGTTTAGTAACAGCATTAAAGCGTGATGGACAAACCTCAAGGCATGTCCCGCATTTAGTGCATTTTTCCTGATTAATAATGTGAATCAGGTTTTTCCCACCGGTAATAGCCCCTGACGGGCAACTTCGCATACAAATCATACAAGCCTGACATTTTTGCGGTTCGATATAATATGAAATCAGCGCTTTACAGATACCGGCAGGACAGCGGTGTTCCTTAATATGTGCTTCATATTCTTCTCTGAAGTACTTGAGAGTGGTAAGCACCGGATTGGGAGCGGTCCCGCCAAGAGCACATAGCGAGAAATCCCTGACAACTTGTGACATTTCCTCCAGTAATTCTATGTCCCCTTCTCTCCCTTTTCCCTCACAAATTCTTGTCAGTATCCTGTGCATCTGGTGTATCCCTTCACGGCACGGACTGCATTTACCGCATGATTCGTCTTTAGTGAAAGTAAGGAAATACCTCGCTACATCAACCATGCAGGTTTCCTCATTCATCACAACCATACCGCCGGATCCCATGATGGACCCTGCCTTAGTCAGGGTCTCATAGTCTGCCGAGAGATGTACTAAAGACTCCGGAATACATCCGCCGGAAGGCCCGCCTGTCTGCACCGCTTTGAACTTCCTGTCCCCAACGATACCGCCACCAATATCATAGATAATCTGCTTCAGGGTCATACCCATAGGGATTTCAATCAACCCGGTATTCTTCACCTTTCCCACGAGTGAGAAAACAATTGTTCCTTTGCTTCTCTCGGTACCAACTCGTGAGAACCAGTCCGGTCCCCTTGCAACAATCAACGGGATATTCGCCCACGTTTTTACGTTGTTAATATTTGTCGGTTTCCCCCAGAGCCCGCTTTGAGCCGGGAAAGGAGGACGCTGGCGGGGTTCTCCCGGCAGGCCTTCGATAGATGCCATTAAGGCAGTCTCCTCTCCGCAAACAAAAGCTCCAGCGCCTTCTCTTACCTCTATTTGAAAGCTAAAACCGGAATCAAAAATATTATCTCCCAGTAAACCGCATTCTGTCGCTTGATTTATCGCAATCTTTAACCGCTCTGCAGCCAGAGGTTTTTCTGCCCGGCAGTAAGCGTATCCCTTGGTGGCTCCCATTGCGTAGGCGCCGATAATCATCCCTTCGATAACACTTTGCGGGTTCCCCTCCAAAATGCTCCGGTCCATATAGGCACCCGGGTCTCCTTCATCTGCATTACAGATAACATACTTCGGCGTACCGTCAGCTTGACGGCACAAGTTCCACTTTGTCCCGGTAGGAAAACCGGCGCCTCCCCTGCCCCTCAAGCCGGACTCTATCACCTGGTCAATTATTTCCTCAGGCTTCAGTTTAGTTAGCGCCGTAAAGAGAGCAAAATAGCCGCCCTGAGCAATATATTCCTCGATTTTGTCCGGATTTATAAAGCCGCAATTACGCAGAACTCTCTTTTCCTGTCTGCCAAAGAAAGGTACATCTTCATAATTCGGTATTTTTTCGATATTCTCCGGCGGGGAATCGACGGGATATTTTCTCACAGAGGCATCGATCAGGTTTGTCTCTTCCGCAATCTTGCACAACGCCGATTCGGCAACGACCCGGTCATCAGCGAGAGCAGCAATTAATTCTCTTGCCTTATCCTCATTCATTTCTCCGTAAATAATCCTTGGCCAGCCCGGCTTGATTACATCAACGACAGGTTCTTTCTGGCATAAACCCAGACAGCCGGTAACAGTAACCACAATGTCCAGATTGCGATTTTTAACCTCATCCTGAATCGCCTTAAGCACTTTCTCTGCGCCGGAAGCCCGACCGCATGTCGCCATCCCGACGGCAACCCTGGTTTGCGGCGGGAATAGACTATGCAAACCTTCTTCTTGAAGCCGCTTGAGGTCACCTAAATTCCGGACTCGCATACTAGTAACCTCCCAAAATCTCTGGAACACGAGCAGGCTTGACTTTAGCATACACTTCATGGTCGACTCTTATACAAGGGGACAGGGCGCAACACCCAAAACAATACGCCGTTTTCAGGGTAAATTTCTGATCTTCAGTGGTCCCACCCGACTGTACGTTCAAGACCTCTTCCACTTTCTCTAAAAGGCGGGAGGCACCCGCCGTATGGCAAGGGGTACCCAAACAGACCTGTAAAATGTGTTTTCCTCTGGGTACCAGGCTGAAGTTCTTATAGAAAGTAGCAACATGATAGACTTGAGCCAGGGTAATCCCCAGTTTCTCGCTAACCATCTCTAAGGTCTCTTTAGACACCCAGTTGTTTTCACGCTGAATTTCAAGGAGAATTTGAATAAGGGCACTTTTGTTGCTGCCATACTTGTCGATAATTTGATCCGTTTTGGCAAGTTCTTGCGTCGTAACCATCTGTCTCACTTCCTCCTGAACTTTATTCTTTCTTTGCTGCTGCCAGTGGCTTAGTGCTTTGTTTCGGATTCATTTGCACGTTCAATCCCCAATAAGGCCACCACCAATCCCCTTGTTTTTTGTCTATGGCTTTTTGCCGTGCATCAAGTTTCTGTTCCGCAACTCTTTCCATGTTCTGAGAAAATTCGCAGGTGGCGCATTGGAACATACGACTGCAGAGCCGGTAGGAGACTTCCTGCTTCAGCGCATAGCGGCATAACTTCTTATTGCCGGGCAACTCAGCCTGTTTTTGTAAAACCTCAAGTACTTCTGGGTCCCCTGTAGCCATTCGCACTCGAACCCCTACATCAAACTCACAGCCTAGACAGTCGTAGTCGAAGGTACAGAGCCGGTGGGCGACCAGTCCCATCTTCATCCACACACAGCACTTGGCTTTTGTTTCGTCGAATGCCCCCTCAATCTGCGGTGACGACAATGCTTCTTTCGTCTTTCTTGCCCAGATCCGTGTCTCGATATGGGCTGGCGCCACCCTGAGAATAGCTTCAAATCCTTCAAGGGCTTCTTGATAATGACCTGCCATAAAGAATCCCTTGCCACGCTTGACGTAAACTTCGAGATCATCTTCGGTTATGGTGATAACTTCCTCGATCTTGCCCTTCCCGGCTACAACCGGTTTGCCTGTGCCTTCTTTGATTACTGTTTGATCGACAATTACTGCCTGCTCAACTGACTGCTTCTTTGTTTCCATTTTGACTGCTCCTTCATTTACTGTACTGACTGCTCCACCTTTTGAAGTTAGTAGTCCTTTACGATTTTCTTTTACGACTATTTTACTTGTGATAAAGAGGTGTACAAGCGGTAATAAATATGAGGCAACAAAATTATAAAACAAGTATTTGCATTTTGTCAAGTACTATGTTGATACTGCTTGCATTTTGTCAAGCAATATTTTAACTCAGCTTGCATTCGGTTGGGTAAAACAAAAAAAATATACCATATCCTTGGTTTTTTATTACACCCCCCTTATCTTCAACTTCGTATCCTCCTGTATCAAGTCTCATCCTGACCCGGGCTCAGAAAAGAGACAAACTCCGATAGAGCTAAAGGGGAAAAATAGAGATGGAGGGCATTCCGCCCTCCATCTCACTGAAGCAACTATTTATTTATAGCATCTGGAAAGTGCCGAAAAAGTCTGAAAGGATGTCTTTCCACCTTTTCAAAGAGGGATGAAGGGGGATTTTTAATTTCAAATCCCTATCAATCTCCCTTTACAAAAAGGAGGGGTTCGTCTAAAGGAGAGTTAGGTAATATTTTTTCAACATTCTGCTTTGAAGTGATAGGTTTTAAGGGAATCCCTTTTTCTGAATTTCCACCTCGACTCTTCTCCGGATTGTTCTGCGGTCCGTAACTCTATTTCCCGGATGCCTGTCCCGCTCCCACCCCTGCAAATACTTGATCTTCTGCTCAATTTCTTGAGCGGTAAACTTTGAGATATCGGTATCTTCCGGTTGCGATGATTTGTATTTCTTGAGAATTTGTCTAACGCGCTCCCGTGAGAGACCCAGGTATTCGCCAATCTGGGTATTATTCAAACCTTTCTTTTTTAGTCCCCAGATTTCCGCCGGTGTCGCTGGAGACATCAAAATATGTATTCCGCAAGAAGGGCAAATTAAAGCGGTATTACTATCCGTTTGGTTGGCAGGGTTTCCGTCAATATGGTGTACCATATTCTTATTAACTATATGCCCACGGTGACATTCGGCGCATTCTAGACCACGGGTTACTAACGGGCTTTCGATTTTTAAATAAATCATACTCTTTAGAAGTCGGTCTATTTCCCTTAATCTGCCCCATAGAGCAACCTTGCTGAAATAATCATCAATCTTATTTATTTGGTCACGTATTTCGAGTCTTTCTTTATATAATCCAGATATTTGTTCAGCAGCATCAAGATATAATTTCAAATCTTGTTCAATGATATCAAGAACTCGATTCCAGGTTATTTTATCCATTCCCATGCGATTATCGTAACACTGTCTTTATTATGTGTCAATATGCCTTGACAATACTATACCTAAGAAACCAAAGAGAACGATAAAGAATACCATCCACCGGAAACTTTAGAAATCAACTATTGCGCTGCGGTAATAGTATGGTAATAAGAAGCATCCTCACTATTAGCCTTTGGCATTACTACATCTGACTAATGCGTCAGCTTATGTTGAATATCCGGCTAAAGCAACGCTGTAAATTCATCCACTGTTAAGTTAGCCTGCCGAATAATAGCTCGTAAAGTGCCGATTGGTAAATTCCCGGTGTGCACCGGAACACTTATGGGATGATGGATTCCCTGTTTGTACAGAATTGCATGGCTGCCCGTTTGACGTTTTAAGATGAACCCGGCACGTTCTAAAGCCGTAATAACTTCTTTTGATTTTACTGCAGGAAGCTCTTTGCTCATTTTTCCTGTTAAATAGCGGCTAGCTGAAAAGATTCAAACTGCTCAGGAATAGGGATTCCCTCTTTTTTAGCAACCTCTAACCATCCGGCCATAGCGTCTTTAATCATCTCGATTGCTTCTTCAAATGTGCTGCCGTAAGAAATACAACCGGGTAACGACGGCACAAAGATAGTATATCCGCCTTCAGGTTCGGATTGTAGTTCAAATACAATTCCGTTCCGTATGACCTGAAAAATCCGAGGTTTACTAACTGTCTTCCTCATAATATTATTCTACCATTGCACAAACATTGGAATGTTTGATTGTCTTGTACTATAACCATTCCAATGCTAAAGAATCTGTCAGTATTTTACCCCGAAATGCCATTAATGTCTAGTTTAGTACCCCCTTAGTTTTGTGTAAGAGCAATAAGCCTATTTGTCGTACTTACCGTAATAACGTATTAAAGAGAACGACGTGGTTTTTAGCCAGATGGCTTTTCCGACGTCCTGTTAGTAAGGCAAGACGTCGGACAGTTTTTGAAATCCCTTAGTTTTGTGTAAGAGGAGTGAGCCTGTTTGTGTGACTTAGTACAATACGTAATATTAAAGAGGGAACGACCGCCCTACCATCGCCTCAGTACGTTAAGACCCCCTAGAAATTGACGTAGCGAGGCGTCGGAGTAAACTCCGACCGCCCCCACCGTTACAGCACTAGCCCAGCCATATAATAAGGCAGTGTCCACTTGCGCGCCCTACGGGCTTGCGTACTTGTTCACTTCAGCAATCCCCTTGACCGATCCGGGAGAGAACCGTCTCCCTGGGTCAATGGCTGGATTGCTTCCGTTCTCAAGTGTTACTAAAGAGTTATTGACATTTTATTACCACAAGGTATATATTCGTTGCATGATGAACGACATTATGTTACCCACCTTGAAATGCTTACGTTGTGGTCATACATGGTATCCCAAGAGACCTGTATTGCCTAAGGTGTGTCCTAAATGCAAGTCACCCTACTGGAATAAACCGAGAAAAAAGGGGGTTAAACAATAATGCAACCTACTAACAATGAAAGAAGTAACATAGAAATCCTAATGAAAGCAGCCGCTTTCTTTCTCGCAGGTATGTTTAGAAACCTCTGAATAAGCCTTCCATTGCATTATCCGCCGTCAACTTGGGTTTTATTTAACGATAATAAGTGGGTTTAGAAGGCTATTTCAGTTGCTTTAAGTCATTTGTTTTCTCTTTTTAAGGG
>JAQTPO010000170.1 GCA_028712845.1 Dehalococcoidales bacterium
GGGGGCAATGGAAATGCAGGCAGCGGGGTACCTGATGATACATCTACTCCATCCCCAGGTGCCGGAGGAGATTCAGGAAGCAGCAGTGGTATTGGTTCTGGTTCTGTTGGTTCGAACGGAGGGAATGGATTCGATTCTACCCCTGACCCTGGCCTATCACAGGGTAGCAGCAGTAGCACATAACGGCAATGGAAGCTGTTCGGCCAGTGGAAATGGCTAGGCTCGAATAGCCTGACAAAACTGCAGCATTTGTAATCTCTAGCCCCATTAAATTACTGATAGGTTTCTTTTCAGTAATTCAGCTTCAGATACGCAAGACACCTTAGGAATATCCTTCCTTTAGCTATTTACTTTATGAGCTTTTAAGGGAAAAGGCTGTAACAAAAAAATGATCTCTTCGTTAAGCATTAGCAAATACTCGGATCACTTGAGTAAAGATATTTTTAAGGAAGGAGGTGAAAAAGTGAAGAGAGCATTGAAAATGGTGGCAATCGCGTCAGCCTTGATAATCATCCTGACAGTTTCAATCGTATCAGTGGCGATGGCGGCAGGGCCGAACCAGGATGCAGGGACTTGTCCTAATCCTGATTGCCCAGGCGTATGTCCCAATCCTGATGGCTCTTGTGACGGAGACCAACTACAATATAGACACAAGAATGGCAAGCAAGATGCCCAAGGCAGTCAATTCCAATACAGGTATCATCTTTGCCAGGTCGATTAACTATCGTTGTTTATCAGGCTCAGTAATTTACTCGAACATAAGGCGCATCCAAATCGGGCAGATTTGGATGCGCCTTACCATATTTTCCTAATTGTAAGAATTTAGAAACTTAATCTTACGATACAGATGGCAAGGCAAATATAGTGTATTCCTTTTTCATTTGACTTATATATATATTGCTTTTGTAAATATCGGTTTGTGGTTTTTCGCAAAAGATAATTACAAATATTAAAGTATTAATATCGATCTCAGATCATTTAAAGAATCCCTGCACGCGGGAAATGTAATAAATTTTTAATGATTCCGGGTCAGTTGTTATTATTATTCCACGCCTATAGGAATACAATGTTTTCAGATTGATAAGAACATTTTGTCCTCATAACTAAATAGGAATGCGGCGTCCCGCAAATGGTGTGTGAGGTCGCAAGTAGCGCCTCAGGTGAAAATAATCGTTGAAAGAGGCCTCTGTTAACACTCAGGTTTCTAACATTAGCCATATCGTTTATCTCAGGGAAATAATTCCTCATTGGGGTCGAATATGAATAAAGGTCTTGGAATCAGTCTGGCAGTTTTGGGTATTGCTTTAGCAGTTACGCCATTTTTTACGGACTGTGCGTCTCAAGGTAAATTCATGACTGATAGCGCAGGAATGCCTATTCAAATGACAGGTAATATGGGAATGTTAATGCCAATGCCAATGTCTTGCTATGGGAATCGTGCAATAGAGTTAGCAATTGGAGGTATTATCTTAGAATTAGGGATAGCCATGGCATTTGTTAAATTAAGGTCGAAGGCCTTTTTCTCAATTTCTGTCATCGCCATTTTAGCTGGCTTTCTTGGAAGCTTAATGCCTACAAGTGTTATTGGCGTTTGTCCTCACCATTTAGCTGACTGTAATTTAGTTATGAAACCGATAATCATAAGCCTAGGTTCGTTCACCATTATGGGTGGTGTATTAGGGGTGGCATCGTCACGTATCTTGAAAATTGGCAGGATATCCAGGTCCCCTTTGAACTACCCCTCAACCTATAATTCGCGTAATCCTAATTAAACAAGAGGGATTACTATTGTGTCAGGTCGGTAGCTGCCATTTATACCGGTTTTTCAAGCGGGTGGTGTAGATACCCACGGGCAAAGCCCGTGGCGCTTACAGGTCAAGCTTCGCTTGCCCTGAATCTTGGCGTGCCTGCCACTTCACATATTTTATGATGCTTTCCTCGTTTAAACCAATCGTGGACACGTAATAGCCTGGTGACCACACTACCTGCTCTTTCCAATACGCCTGCGCTAGCACGTAAACTTTTTCCTTAGCTGACTCGCCGTTGATTGTTTTATCTGCCCTATTACATCACTCACTGCATACTTCGGCGGTACTATCACCACGGCGTGTATGTGGTCAACCTGTACGTTCATCTCTACGACTTCGCATCCCGGCATCTTCTTCAATATGTTCGGAAATAGTTTACTCAAATATTCCCGCACACCAAGCTTCAGGATACGGCGACGATATTTCGGAATCCAGACCACATGGTACTCAGTTTGATAAACTCCATGTCCAGAATACCTCGTTTCCATGCACTAAACATACCATATCGCCGCCTCTCATTCACCCACGGGCACAGCCCGTGGAACTCTGCCCTTCGGGTTCTTTAGAGTGGCTTCGCCCTTTTATGACACCCTGTTTGGGAATGTCTGCCATTTCATAAGGTACGCTTATACCCATTTTTGACACACCAGGATTGGAACATTATAATCACGACATGACCAAGAGGATTAGCGAGACTGACGCTGTAAAGGATTTCATTGACATCGCGGATAAGTTCTGTTCCCTCGTCGAAAACAGGGAACAATTGACCGATATTAAGTTGCTCCAGCAAGCGTTTGTCATTTTGCCTGAGCTCTGCGTTAGGGCGTCAAAGTTGCCTGAAGTCGTCAAGACCACACTATATCGACCTTCCGTAATGTCGTCACAGGAGTCCTTGCCAATCATGAAAGCTTTAGCAAAAATAATTGACGGGCACGACAGGTATCACGAGACCACGGAGCCTTGGGATGAGAATGACAAGGAAGTAGTCTCAATGTGTCTGTCTGACGACTTCACAGAGATATATGAAAACTTGAAGCCCAGTCTTCGAGATTGGGACAAGGTCACTCCGGCTCAACGGCTTGATATAATCTGGGAATGGAAGTTCGTTTTCGGTGCTCATTGGGGCGAGCATGCAGTGATAGCATTCAGGGCTCTTTTTATGTTGTTGTACCAACGACTCGAAGACTCTGACGGTGACTACATAGGCTTGAGAAACATCTAAGCGAACTCGTTGGTAACATCGGGATAAACTTCACCACGCAGTTATTCATTCCCGAGACGCTTAGCCGAAAAAACATGACCATGACTGGCTAACAGGGCGTAAAAGAGGGGTGCAGACCCTCCTCAACAACCTATCCCCTAAGAAGATGAATCATAGATTGACCTGTTCAGCAACAGCTTGCTATACTTAACGTTTGCGGGGTGTAGCGCAGTTGGCTAGCGCGCAGCGTTTGGGACGCTGAGGCCGGAGGTTCAAGTCCTCTCACCCCGACCAATTACCCGCCGAAGTGCCCATGGCAGCCTCTTCGATTAAGTGGTATCCTTAAAGAAGAAACGTTTTTAGAAAACTATTATCCTGCCAGGAGAAGGGACTATGGCAAAGTGTCCTAATTGCGGCCAAAAAACAGTAAGAACCGAAGATTGGGCTTGCCAGCATTGCGGGTACCCTCTTCCGTACGGGCCTTTCCGGAAAATAAATAAGAAATACTACGATCTTAAGGCCGAAAACCGCCCGGCGCCGCCGGAAAGAGAAGAGATGCCGCCAGTCGTTCCCTATCAGCCTCCTCCTCCACCAGAAGTTCAACCTCCGCCTCCGCCACCCGCTTATCAGGCAGTTGCTCAAGCTGCACCGCCACCACTACCGGTAAGAGAAGCTGAGCCAGTGAGTTTACCACCAGCCGCTCCGATGCCAATAACCCCGTCCGCGCCGGTGACTCCTGCCCAAGAAATGCCACCGGCTCCGACCGCGATTCCA
>JAQTPO010000171.1 GCA_028712845.1 Dehalococcoidales bacterium
TAGCGAAGTGTCTCCTTTCCTGCTGAGTAGTGTTGTAGATTCTTCGCCCCGATTTCATCGGGACTCAGAAAGACAGACCATTATCGGATAGCCTTTTTTCTATTGAGCAGACTCTTTTTGACCGATTACCTAATTAGACAGTATACTACCCATTAACCACAACGACAATAAGAGGCAAATATGGATAACAAACAACTGGCAGAGAAATTGACGCAATGGATAAAAGATAAGATAACTGCATCGGGATGCAAAGGCGCGGTGCTGGGGATAAGCGGCGGCATTGATTCCGCAGTAGTTGCGGTTTTGTGTCAGCGCGCTTTCCCGCAAAACACCCTGTTAATAAATTTACCCTGTCACAGTAATCCGCAAGACCAGGAACATGCAAAATTAGTGGCGGATAAATTCTCTATACCTTACAAAGTGATAGTTCTGGACAGCATTTATGATAACTTCCTGAAAACGCTGCCGCAGGATAGAGCTGAAACCGGCTTGGACCATCTGTCAAAATCAAACCTCAAGGTTAGATTGAGGATGGTGACAATTTATTACCATGCCAATCGGCTTAAATATATGGTGGTTGGTTCCAGTAACCGGAGCGAACTTACCATCGGTTATTTTACTAAGTGGGGTGACGGCGGGGTAGACATTATGCCAATCGGAAACCTTGTGAAAAGACAGGTGGTAGAGCTTGCGGTTTACCTCAGCATCCCAAAAGAAATTATTGAGAAACCACCTTCAGCCGGTTTGTGGCCAGGGCAAACAGACGAAGGCGAAATGGGTTTAACCTATAACGAATTGGATTCTTATCTAATTAATGGCAGAGCAGATGAGCAGGTAAAGAGCAGGATAGAAACAATGAGGGCAAAAGCCCAGCACAAACGAACTCTACCACCCGTGCCTGATTTCTGAACTGAAAATATTTTTGCTACGCCTTTTCAAAAACGAACATTTGTACCAAATTGTTCTTGTTTTTTGACAATCGTCTATGTTATCATTATGTAAGACGAATATGACCACAGGTGAGAGACTTAAGGCACTCGAGCTAGCCATCAGCCAGATTGAAAAGCGTTTTGGCAAAGGCTCCATTATGAAGCTAGGGGAATCAACCACTGTGGCAATCACAGGGGTCATCTCTACTGGCTCTATTTCACTGGACATTGCTCTCGGGTTGGGAGGAATTCCAAGAGGACGCATTGCCGAAATCTTCGGTCCCGAGTCATCAGGTAAAACTACTCTAGCTCTGCACATTATTGCAGAAGCGCAGAAGCAGGGAGGCATAGCCGCCTATATTGATGTGGAACACGCCCTTGACCCTGTTTATTCAGGGCATCTGGGAGTCAATATCGACGATATGCTCATTTCCCAGCCTGATACCGGGGAACAAGCCCTGGAAATTTGCGAGGCTTTAGTCCGCAGTGGAGCCGTAGATGTGATTGTAGTAGATAGCGTTGCCGCGCTAGTGCCCCGGGCTGAGATTGAGGGAGAGATGGGAGATAGCCAGGTTGCCTTACAAGCTCGCCTTATGTCGCAAGCACTCAGAAAACTGGCGGTAGCAATTGGTAAATCCGGAACGGCGGTTATTTTTATCAACCAACTAAGAGAGAAGGTCGGTATCGTTTTCGGCAATCCTGAGGTAACACCCGGCGGCAGAGCTTTGAAGTTCTATAGCTCTATCAGAATTGACCTGAGGCGCAGTGAAACCATCAAACAGGGCGAGGTTGCAGTTGGCAATCGTGTCAAAGCCAGAGTGGTGAAGAACAAAGTAGCGCCTCCTTTTAGAACAGCTGAGTTCGATATTATGTTCGATCATGGGATTAGCCGTGAGGGCGACCTTTTGGATTTAGGGGTTGAGTTGGGGCTGGTCAAAAAGACCGGAGCCTTTTTCTCCTGGGGTGATACTCGTCTAGGACAGGGAAGAGAGAATGCTAAGAACTTTCTTGTCCAGAATCCCGAACTTACCAAGGAGATAGAGCAACAGGTTAGAGCCTCAGCAATACCAAGCCAGCCGGTAGCGGCAAAAGACCAGTGATTTCTTAAATAGAAATCATATAAACTGGAAACTTTAAATAGAAGCTGAGGTCTAGACCTCAGCTTTTGTGTTTTGAAAAGGTAAATATGAGCAAGATAACCGCTCTCAAAAATAATAAGCGCACCGGGCAGCAGGTGAATATGTTCCTGGACGGCAAATTTGCCATCAGTCTCGATACAGAATTAGCGGCAAAAGAAGGGCTAAAGATTGGGCAGGAGCTCTCCGCCGACCAAATTGAGACGCTGGTAAAAAATCTTGGATTGACCCGTTGTCTGAATGCGGCTTACCGTTATCTCAGCTATCGTCCCCGTAGCGAGACGGAGATGAGAGAACGACTTCACCGCCGTGGATTTGAAGATCCTCAAATTGAAATAGTGATAAATAAATTAAAGGAGCAAAATTTACTGGACGATACTGCCTTTGCTCAGTTCTGGACGGAGAACCGTGAAACTTTCCGGCCAAGGAGTAAGCGGCTAACCAAGCTGGAACTGAAAAAGAAAGGGGTGGCTGACACAATCATTGATGAAGTGACAAGTCAGGCAGATGATACGGATTCTGCTTACCATGCCGCCCTGGGTAAAGCTCAACACCTGCCACATCAGGAATACGAAGTTTTCCGCCGCCGACTTGGTGATTATTTAAAGCGGCGCGGCTTCGACTACTCGGTAATTAACCAAACAATAAAAAAAATCTGGCAGGAACTGACAGAACCGAACTGAACCAACTCAAAAAACAAGTGTAAGGCAGTGTACAGGAAACGAGGTGAAAAATAATGATTAGTATGAGTCTGATTCTTCTATTAGGTTTGTATGTATCTATCCTGATTGTCGGTATTGTTCTTGGAGGCGCAATTGTCTTCTTCTTCCGCCGTATGGCGGTGAACCGTCTCCTGCGTGTCACTCAACGCAAAACGAATAGAACTGTGATTGAAGCCAGAGAGGAAGCCAAGAGAATTACTGACCAGTCACGCATCGAAGCGGAGAAGATAAGAACAGCGGCGGATGCTGAATACCGTGAACGTCGTCAAGAGTTACAACGGCAGGAAAACCGTGTATTATCCAAATCCGAAAACCTGGAGCACAAGCTGGAAGGCGTCGGGCAACGTGAAAGGGCTTTGAATAACAAGGAAAAGTCCATAGATACACTTCGTGCCCAGATTGAGGAAGCCAAGGACAAAGAGCTAAAACAGCTCGAAATCATTTCCGGTATGTCTACGGAGCAAGCCAAGGAGATGTTACTCCAAAGCGTTGAATCGGAGATGAAAGAGGAAGCATCTCGCCGCCTGCACGAGTGGGAGTTAAAAATCAAAGCGGAAGCCGATATTAAATCGCAGGAAATACTGGCACAAACTATCCAGCGTAGTGCATCCGAAATTGTTTCGGAGACAACTGCCACCAGTGTACCGCTACCCAGCGATGAAATGAAAGGCAGACTAATCGGCAGAGAAGGTCGCAATATCAGAGCGCTGGAACAGGCTACCGGCGTTGACCTGATTGTGGATGACACACCGGAAGCAGTAACCTTATCCAGCTTTGACCCGGTGCGCCGTGAAGTCGCCCGAATTGCGCTCACTAAACTTATTCTGGACGGACGCATTCACCCAGCGCGTATTGAAGAGGTGGTAAAGAAAGCCGAGGAAGAAGTGAATGCCAGTATTCAAACCGCCGGTGAGCAAGCTGCTTATCAGGTTGG
>JAQTPO010000172.1 GCA_028712845.1 Dehalococcoidales bacterium
TCACGGGATTCAAGCTTTTTCATTTCACGTTGGGCTTCCCATGCCGCCTTTACTGCCAGGTAGGAATGTTCCGGTTGTGATTGCGGGGCGTTCCAGACGCCCATCAGGCTATCGCCGGCGAATTTATTAACCAGGCCGCCGTTATTGGTTATAGCGTTTATCATGACCGGAAGGCAGATGTTCAGCATTTTTACCACATCTCCGGGAGACATTTTTTCGCTTAGCGTGGTAAAACTGCGGATATCCGTGAAAAAGATGGTAACTTCTCTCTCTTCGCCACCCATTTCCAGATTACCTTCATCTGCCATGTTGATAATGTTCTTGGATACCTGTGGCGAAACGTAACGTCCGAACAGGTCTTTAACAAGGTTTTTGTCGTTCTGCTCCCTTATTACCATATAGATAGTGTTACTTACATACATCACCATGATGGTTAAGGCCGGGTAAAGGACGTTCAGGATGAAGCCCCGTCCGGCTAAAAATGAGCTAATCAAAAGATAAACGACCAGCAGGCTGCCGGCGAAGCCGGTAACTTTAAGAACATCAGTCCAGCGCCAGGTGCCGAATAACGGAAATATTAACGCGCTGATCACTCCCAGCAGCAGCATTATCAGCACAGTTATGTTCATGCCCGCTTCGGTCAAGAATCTTGTCCTCAGGATGGTGTCTATCTCGGCGGCGTGGATTAAGACGCCGGATACCCTCACTGCGGAGCCGGGAATTGCCCACGTATCAACGTCGCCGGTGGCTGTCATCCCGACCAGTACGATTTTATTTTTGACCGTTGAGGCGGAGAAGTTGCCGGATATAATATCGGCGTAAGATATACTTGTGAGGCTGTTATCCGCCACCGCATAGTTCAGGCGCATGAAATAAGAATCATCGACCGGAATATCTCGTGCCAGCACATTAATCTTGTGGTTGCTCTGCTCTAACGAAGCCGGCGGCTGTTTATGAAACAGGGTATACAAAACTGCGAGACCTAATGATGGATATGCCTGGCCATCAATATCTTTGACAACCAGGGGGATTCTCCTGACCTTTCCGTCCGGATCCGGTATGACGTTAACGTGGCCGGTGGCAGGCTCGCCCAGAGTTTTTGCCGGGGTGAGGAACCCGGTCAGAGTAACCTCACCTTTTTCGCCTGTGAGCCGCTCTGAACCAGCTACCGCCAGGACTACATTTCCGGCTTCGGCAAGTTCCGCCGCGAATTCTGCGTCCTGCGGGGATTCGTTGGTAAACAGGACGTCATAGCCTATTACGGTAGCACCGGCCGATGCGAGATTTTCAATCGCCTTTGCGTGGAGGTCACGAGGCCATTCCGACAATCTCCCATAAGTCTCAAGGCTCGCATCGTCGATTGCGGCAATAACAATATTGTCGGAAGGATTTTCTGTTTCCAGGAATTGGTCTGCGAACCACAGGTTAAAAGTGTAAAAAGGACGAAGCAGCACGACCAGAAGGATAAAGAGCCCGCCAATGGCAAACAGGACACCCGAATGGAGCAATCGTCTCCATTTACGGCGTCGCCATCTTTTATTTGGACTTTGGTTACTCAAAGGAAATACTCCAGGCAGCCTGCATATTCAGCACGTACCCGATAGGAAGTATATTAACTTGGGTCAAGACTGTCAACGGATTTTCTCCAGTGCTTGACCTGATTCGGGGCTCATCTCTTGAATCGAGACTCTGCAAATGATATATTGTTACCTGTGTCAGCAAGCTTGAAACCAGGATAGGATGGATCCGAGGATGAAGTCAAAAACGCTCCCTGAAAATCATTTCCGCAGCTATGTTACCCTCCTGGTAACTTCTTTGCTGCTGGTTTTCGCCGTTTTGCCCGGCTGCGGTAACCCGGTTACCAGGCCGACCACTACGACCGAACCGGCCACTGTGGCACCAACCTTCGAGAATACTGGCCCCGGAGAACTCACGGTATTGTCAATAAGTGGCGGGAACGTAGAAGTGCTGAAAACCGGGACGACCACCTGGAAAAAGGGTGAGGAGGGGATGACGCTGGAGGTGGGCGATAAAATCAGGACCGACGCCGACGGCAAAGCGCAGATTACTTTCTTCGAAGGAAGCACGATTGACATTCAGGGCGATACGGCGGTATCCCTGGAGGAGCTGGGCATAGGAGTTGACCAGTCAACCACCGTTAGAATCAGACAGGAAGTCGGAAAGACCGTGAGCCGGGCAAAAAAGCTCATGGACACCGCCGACCGTTATGAAATCGAGACGCCCGCCGCTGTGGCGGCGGTCCGGGGCACGGTTATGTACGTCCAGGTAGCTCTGGATGGCGTTACTTACGTGGGAAATATCGAGGGTCTGGTGACGGTCACTGCCAGTGGCAAAGAAGTGATGTTAGCTGAAGATACTCATACCAGCGTCACCCCGGGACAGCAACCCACGACTCCTGAACCGGGAGCAACACCTACACCTACACCTACGCCCACGCCCACACCGGTGCTAACACCTACACCTATATCAACGCCGAACCAACTCCTTTGCCGTGGACGGAACCGCCGGAAGAGCCCCCTCTAGACAGTGGTGAGACAACGATAATTTTAGAGCTCGCCTACGATGACTTCAACGCTCAGTCAAACATCACCAGAGATATCGAAATTACGAACTTTAGCTCCTTGATTGTCAACCTTTATTCGAACCCGACCACCGGTTTCCAGTGGGGCGAAGCTCCCGACATTAACCAGCCAAATGTCATCGAGCAGGTTTCGCATGAGTTTATTCAATCCCCAATTCCGGAAGGCGCCTCTGGAGTCGGTGGTACAGATGTCTGGGTATTTATTTTAAAGGAGACCGGGATCGCCACCATCAATTTCAGTTACAGCCAACCGTGGGAAGGCGGCACTCAAAATATGTGGACAGTAACCTTGAACATAACCGTCGTATGACATTGAGACCGCAAGAAACTGCCTTAAAAATAAGCCTGTTCTAATATTTAACCAACAGTAGGCTTAAATAGATCCTAATCCACCCGTGTTTCGGGTGGAGTTCGACTCTGAGCGAACTGAATCGGTCCCGCTAATTCAATCAGCAATCTTATCACCGTTATGCATTATTATGATAATTCATAAATGTAATAAAACGTTATAAATTTGTTACATTAATTGTCGAAAAATTGTGGACTTTAAAACAATATGAATATAAACTTAAGATATCAAAATATCTCTAAAAGAAATCATCGTGAAAATCGTTTTATCAAAAGGAGTTAAATCAATTGGAAGAGCTAATAATAAAAACAGCTACATGTATCCAGTAAGGTCGTGGCCAACCCCGATAAAATGTTATCCCGAACTGATTAGGAGGTAAATGGTGAAATGAAGAAACTATTGTATCTTTTTATGGCGATTTCTCTCGTACTCATTATGACACCCGCAGTTATCGCTACTAGCGCTGCGCCGGCACAATTATCCTACAACTTTGCCTTCATTCCCAATAGTAATGAAGCGTCAGTTTCTAAAGTGGACCTTGCGGCAGATCCTCCGGTAGAGGTAGCGCGATATTCTACCATTCCGGTTAGACCCGACCCCACGTATACTTACTACAACTTTCGCGCTACCAGACTGGCCATGGATAGCGGCGGAAATGCCTGGGCGCTGAATACCATGACCGGCATAGGTGCCGAAGGTACCCAGGGCTCCGTAGCCAGGATCAATTTTGGTCCGG
>JAQTPO010000173.1 GCA_028712845.1 Dehalococcoidales bacterium
TTACCGCAAGGCAGGTGAAATGAAAGCGGCGGAAGCCGCAAGGCAGTTACAAATATATCTACACCGACTTAATTTTGAGGAAAAGAAAACAGGTCGCCTCTATCAAGTAGAACTCGCCCCTGCCGATGATGAACTTTTACTTTGGGACAAGCCTTTAAGCGAACAGAGCGAGAAGGTGCGTTCTATTCTAAATAAAGCAGGATTATATAACGATATTGAGGCGGCGGGAAGTTACTTTAAAATCGAACCTACCGCAAGTGGCAAGTCTTTTAAGGTAGTATCCGATGCTTACGAGTATGGGACATATCGAACCAAAGAAGCGGCAGACGCTAAACTTGCCGACTTACAAAAGGCATATCGGTCAACGGGGCAGTCATTTTATTATGACCTAACGCACTCTAAGGGTTCCGACAAAGCCGCCTCCGACTATCTCCACTCTTTAGGTATCCGTGGGATTAAGTATCTGGATGGGTCGAGCAGGAACACGGCGACCTTTAAAATAACGCCACCATCACAGACCGTCGCAGGAGATTGGATGGTAAAGAGCGACGACTATAATTCTAAAGGTGTTCATTTCAAAACAGAGCAAGAGGCCAAAGCATACCTGAAAGAACAACAGGAGAAGGCAAACCATAACTATGTAATATTCTCCGACGAAGATATTGAGGTAACGGCCAAGTTTCAGCGCAGATCACCCGTTCGACGCAGTCAGCCCATGTTTTCCCGTTCCGATAACCCATCTTATAAATGGTGGGAGGGCATGGACATCCAAAAGCAGTTAAACAGCTTGCCCCTTAAATTCTGGCAGAAGCCCCGCAATTTCATCGCAATGGGTTACGTCCCGATTACCAGAGCCGAAGCCGACCAACTGTATTATGACGGCTTGGATATTTTCGTCGCTCATGTTAACATCAAAGGGGAATTGGATACCACCGGAAACGAGGGTATCTTTATGCGACCACTATCATTTTATGGATATGAATATGAAAAATACAATGGAGCGATTGGAAGAGAATCAGAAGCAGCAAGGAGATACCGGGAATACAGGCAAAGATACAACGACAGCCAACGTGCCATACCAGACCGAAATCGAAATACCGAAGCCCCGATGGGACGAGATAGCGCACTACAAGAAGAAGCCCCGTTGCAAAAAGTAGCGGAATCTGATAGCCGTTATTCCGTGACCAAAGACAAGGGGACGGCCAACATACCACCTGAGACAACCCCGACGGCCGTGGGTGGAAATCCCTTTAAGGATAGCGTTGTTCAAGAACCTCTTTATCACGGAACATGGAAAAAGTTTGAATCGTTAAACGCTCCAAACTATTTCACTAATTCTTATGATCTTGCAAGGCTATACACAAAATTAAGGACGAGCCAAAAAGAACGCCTTGATTATGATGGGATAAAATTATCTGATCATTACAAAAATATAGACAAGAGAATATATTCCGTATTTCTAAATATAAAAAAGCCTTTTGATATATCTGATCTTAAAGCAACAGACATGGTTGTCGGTTACTTCAATGCCGACAAACTGTTAGATAGACTCAATTATTATGGAATAAAAGATAAAGAAATTATTGATATAGTATATGATTTATCTAAAAATCGTTATGGGGTATTAGACGCATACGAGAGAGACCTCTCCTTGCGAGAAAAAGCATCTAGAATGCTCAGTCAAGCGTTTATTCAACCGGAAGCATATCCAAGGCCAACTGCTTGGCTTACGCAGTCCGCAAAGTCTGAAAAATTATCTAGCAGCATAAAACATTTTTTAGAAAAATGCGGTTTTGATGGAATAAAGTTCAATGACCCCCAGCCTGGCGATGAGTTGGGTTATCATGGCGCATTTACGACTTATGTACCATTCAAGCAAGAGCAAATAGAGACACGATATAGCAGGTCACTTGTTTCTTCAAAAATATATGATAAAAACGGTCAATACATAGGTAAACTTAGGCTTGAACCCGGCAAGAAATCCAAAGAAGATATTGAAAATGTCATATTGGGGATGTTGAGAGAACCACTCCCTAACCCATCCAGCCCCCCGGAGGTTGGGGGGCAGACTGTAAAATCCGGATATTCAATTAACCAAAAAGGTGATATAATAGAAGAAAAAGGAGGCGAAGATGGAAGACCAACAGCCGACAGTGAGAATAGACGCGGGGAACGGGAGAGCGTATTACCCGGCGTTCGAGAAGAACACAGAAGGCGAGTGGCAGATGAAAGACAAGGAATTTCTCAAGACGTTAACGCCCCACATCGTCTTAGAGAAGCCTGCCGGACGGCCGGACAGGGAATAACACACGATCCGACGGGGTATGATAATCACAACTTCAAAGAGATGCAAAATCTTGCTGCTTCTCATGGCTTTGACTTAATTCCCTTCAAAGATTCCACAAAATCAATAAATGCGTTCATAAGTGGAAACAACATATTTCTAAGCATGGACAAGGGCGATGTTCCTCTTATCAATAGAGTTGCCCATGAAATAAGCCACCATTTATACAGCCAATCAACGACCAAAGGGAAAATAGACACTACGTCACAAGCCTTTATTCAGTATAGAGAAAATCTGAGTAAGACTGTTTTGGGGGTAGATAATTATAATCGTGGATACCGAGTCGATATACCATTTGCAACCGAAGAATATGTGGCGGATATTGAATCCGGCATGGAAAGAATCGGCGGGGTGTTATTGACGGACGGACTGAAAAACGGACAGACAGTTGATCCGATTGTAAAAGAGAGTGAATCCAGAAAATATTCAGCCAGGAAATATTCCATCCGCAAATCGCAAGACCCGCCGACCTCCCGCGATCCGAAGGTATTGAACCTTTACCTCAAAGACGAGACGGACGCCCTTATTCAGACCATGATGAATAAGCTGCATCCGCCGCACATGACCTGGCTGGAAACAATCTTAAAGTCTCCCGAGTGGTTCGGTCATCCGCAGATTCAGAACATCGTCAAGCTGTTCATGCGCGATCGGAACGAGATTTATCACGAAACCTTTAATGGGCTGAACATGGCCGATGATATAGACGCACCGGAAAGCACGGTCACAGAAGCAGCCAAGGCCCTCAAAAACAAAGGCTTGTCTTTATCCGACCGTCTGGCCGGGAAAGTATCCCCCGAATATCAGAAGTTGCAAGAGATCATTGACGAAGGCGATACATCCTGGAAGCGAAACACATCCATTTCCCTGGACAAGCAGATTAAAGAGTTTGAAAAGCACATCCGGCAGCAGGGCGCAACAGACGACACGATCAGGGTATGGAAGCTCTATCGTCAGTCTTACGACAAGGCCCTTGACCTCCAGACCGCCCAGCTACGGCAAATGATCGAGGAGATCACAGAGGAAGCCAATTTCCGGGGAGAAAAACCCGACCTGAACGAATTAAGGCAGACGCTTAAAGGGGCCCTCGCCCAAATGGAAGAATGGCGCGGCTTCTATGCCCCGAGATTACGAGAACAGGGGAATTGGAAAGTTCAGGCTTACAAAGAACACGGCCCCATGAAAGAAAACCGCGAATGGTACCGGGAGCACAGGGGTTCAGAATTGTCCGCCCGGCGGCTGGCCAATAAGATGCAGCGTGAAGGCTGGAAGATTTTCAGCGTGGGCCAGGTTGAAAAACTGCCCGAGACGATTTATCAGGATGTCAACGCGAC
>JAQTPO010000031.1 GCA_028712845.1 Dehalococcoidales bacterium
GGCGCTGAACTGGTATCTCTGCATCTCATGGAATCGCCAGTGTTGAACAATCTTATCACCGGGTATCCTGTAACTGGCTCCAACGCGGTAGACAAGGTGAGCTACGATAACAATAACCAGCGTGTCTACATCAACAAAACGCAGTATTTTGAGAGCGTGCCGCCAGAGGTCTGGAACTTCCAAATCGGTGGTTATCAGGTAGCCGAGAAATGGCTTAAGGACCGTAAGGGTAGGACGCTTACCTATGATGAGCTTACACATTATCAGAAGATAATAGTGGCATTGAAGGAAACCATGCGGCTGATGGAAGAAATCGACGAATTGATACCTAGGTGGCCATTGGAGTAAAGACGAAGATGTCATTATGGGGAACCAGGGAAAGTGCTCTCACCGCTGCCGAGTCGACGCTACAAGCTGAATCAGTGGTAATTTATCAAGGGTTTTCCTTGCTCAATGAAATGCTTGTTGTTTTTCAGTCGGAAGATACAGCATTTTATAGAATTACCGGACTCACGCTAGTTAAAGCCCGCAATATTGCGCAAGGTCTATTTAGTCTGTCGCTGGATGGCCTTGCACAAGAGGCGGGAGCTCTATTACGTCCTTTGATTGAATGTATTGAGCTTTTAACGTACCTTCGTGAGGACCCTCAAAGAGTAGATGAGGTACTGGAGGAAAGATTACCCTCAGCGGGAGAAATAGCCAAGCGTATTCAAGGGAAGCTTCAGAAATTACGCAGTTATCTAAACAAACATGCCTCCCATTTCTCTTTTGCGCCGGAATCTCTATCTCATTTCATTGATTTCAAGTCAGGAAATTGGAATACGACTCAGCGCTTTAATGAAAGCGTGCTCAGACAAAACATGACAACGCTATTTGCTTTCCAAGTTCAGCTGTTATTTGTGGCGGCAAATTGCTTAGCTTCTAACGAACTATTAACGGATTCTTTGGAAGGGCGTCTAAATGAGTTTAAGGAAAAGGGGTATAAACTTTTTACAGGCGTGCCAAACGAAGGATAGCGGAGCTATTTGAGGTCATGGAAGAAATAAAGGAATTGATATATAGGTGTTCTGTGAAGTAGGACTAAAAAGTATGTGGGACACTGTAGCTAATGTTTTCTTAAACATATACTCCAGGTGGGCGGATAGACCAGTTGTATCCGTAGATGTGAAGCGTCTACAATATGACCTTATTCGTAATGAACCTGATAGTGTATTAGTGGTCATTACTCCTTATCCAAGTCGGTACTACGCTGAAATTGGGTTTTCGCACCGTGGGAAGGCGACAACAATAAAAAACGTGATGCTCATCATTGACAGTAAGATAGAGGCAACCGGATTTACCCCTCTAAAATTGGAGCATGGCGACTACCACGAAGAAACTCTGAGTTTCCCGGTAAGTGAGAATTCCGCAGTTAAAGAAGGAACTTTTGAAATCCAAGCTATTGACGGCTTTAATAAGGTCTATAAATGCCGAGGGCATTTCCCTATTCAAACGCAAACTCAGCCCTGAAGGTTCTATATATTGAACTACTTGGGCTACCAAACCCTCACTTTCGTATCTAAATTCCCTATTTTTAATTTACAATAACTAGACTTTGCTACCATTTTGCTACCCAATATATTACAATTCGCTTTATATAATTTATTTCTAAGTAAATAGAGTGTTTGATGGAGCGAGTGGGAATCGAACCCCCCGGCGCGATCCCGTATTATCAACAGCTCTATCATAGCTACACCTCTTACTTCCTTCCAACTGTGGAAACTTACGTTCTCCAAACCGCTCCATCCGCGCCGTCTCCACCATTAGACATATTGCAAATACAATTGCTCTCATCAAATCACTCTCCTTGATAATTCTTATAATACTTTTAAACGAAGCTATTAGCGATAAACTAATAACAGCGTTTAATACTAATTGGAACGACCAAGTAGAACAAAAGATTCCAGCCGAAAGAACGAAATGTATACTAAAATAGCAGCCTAAATATGGGCAACTCCTTTCCTAATATTCACAAAAACATTATTATTCAATCATATAGATAAATCAAATTATTAAAACATAAAATCCATCACTAGATTCAGATCTTGTTTTCATGAAAGATTTCTAATTTTTTATTTATCACTTCATCAAACCTTTTTGCAGCAGCCTCTTGAAGACCAGGTGCAACATGGCTATAAATGTAGGGTCGGGTTTCGAACCCGACCGCCGGGCGGGCAGGTTTCAAAAACCTGCCCCTACGAAGTTACGAAATTATTTCATTCAGTCCTTCTTCCTCCATAGCTCTTTCAAACTCCGGGTCGAGTTTAGCACACTCTCTCGAAAGTCTACTATGTTTCATGCGGGCGAGTTTCTCGCTGACGGCTTTCTGAATCGCCTGACTGCGATTTTGGAAGACCTGCTTGCTGACCAGCCTGTCCATCTCAGTGATGTATTTTTTGTCCAGTGTAATTGCTATCTTTTCTTTGCCCATTCTACGGTTCCTTTATAGTAGGGTATTACATATTACCGTACCATTGCGAGGTTACCCTTCGGTTTTACTCAGGGTAAACTCCGTACCCGAAGCAATCTCGCTTGTGCGTAAAGCCGTTGTCTCCAAGAGATTGCCACGCCCGCCTTCGGCGGACTCGCAATGGTTATCCTTCTTTCTTTTTATTAACAACCATAAGCAAACAGAACCTAATGGTATCATTCTCTACTCTAAATGCTCCTTCAGCCTTTCTGCCAGATTCGGCGTCATCCCCTTTATGTCCATCAGTTCTGCCGCTGAGGCATTTTTAATGCCCTTCACTGTGCCGAATTGTTTTAACAGGGCGCGCTTACGTTTGGGACCGATGCCGGGAATATTATCGAGCGACGAGGTAAAGGTCTTTTTCTTATGCACCTTAGTAAAATAGGCAACGGCAAAACGGTGGGCTTCGTCACGGACACGCTGGAGCAACTGAAGCCCCGGCGAATTGCGCGGCAGGATGATATGAGTTTTACGTCCGGGGAGGAAAATCTCCTCGTTTTCTTTTGCTAAACTGGCAGCCGGTATTGCGCCGGCGCCAACTTCCTCCATTGCTGCACGTGCCATATTGAGTTGCCCTTTGCCGCCGTCAATCAGCACCAGGTCGGGCAGAATACCCCAGCTTTCGGTAGCAGTTGTATCCATTTTTTCTGACGCTACCTGCTTGAAACGCCTGCGGAGGACTTCCTGTAACATCGCATAATCGTTGGCGGAGGGCACGGTTCTAATGCGGAAGCGGCGATAATGGGATGGTCTGGCTCTACCGTTTTCAAAGACGACCATACTGCCTACGGCTTCTTTCCCCTGTATATTGGAGATGTCATAGCCTTCCAAACGCGCCGGCAATTGCAGCAACCCGAGTTTTTCCTGTAATTCTTCCAGTGCGGATTCCAGTGCCGCAGGTGCTGCCAGTTGTTTCAGCTTCATTTGCTTCAATCCCTGCCCGGCATTTTCTGCGACAATCTGCACCAGTTGTTTTTTATTGCCTTTTCCCGGGACGGAAATATCGACAGCGCCGCCTCTTTTCTGCCTGAGCCACTCCCGGATAATATCCTTATCCTCGATGGGGTGCTGGAGTAACAGTCGTGGCGGGATGTACGTGGCGGAATCATAGTATTGCTTCACGAAACTGGTCATAATCTGCTCTGGTTCTTCGGCATTGGCGCCGGTCAGGACAAAACTTTCACGCCCGATGAGTTTGCTATCCCGGATAAAGAAAACCTGAACATAAGCCAAGTCTCTATCTGTGGCAAAAGCAATGACATCTTCTTCACCGCTAACTTTGGCGGCGATTTTCTGTCCGGCAACCACACTCTTGATTGCTTCAATCTGGTCGCGCAGGCGCGCCGCTCTTTCGAAATCCATTGCCTCTGCGGCGACTTTCATCTGTTGCTCGAGTTCACGAGCGACTTTTTCCTGCCTGCCTTCGAGGAATAGAATTATCTGTCTCATTGCCTCTTTGTATTCTTGTTGATTGACAGCGCCGATACAGGGCGCCATGCAATGTCCGAGGTGATACTTAAGACACGCTCTTTTATCTGCGCCGGTGATAGCCTTATTACAGGAGCGGAAGCGGAAAATACTCTCCAGCACTTTCAGAGTCTGCCGTACCGACCATGCATTGGTAAACGGTCCGAAGTAGCGGGCGCCATCGTTTTTTAAATATCGCGTGAAAGAGACTGCAGGCCAATCTTCATTCAGGTTAATTCTGATGTAAGGAAAGGTCTTGTCGTCCTTGAGGCGCACATTATAGTAAGGACGATACCGCTTGATGAGGTTATTTTCCAGAATGAGCGCTTCGTATTCGGAATTGGTGATGAAGAATTCCAGTTCATTGACTTCAGCAACTAACTGTCTGGTTTTGGGGGTAAGTTTTGAGGATGCCTGGAAATAGGAGCGTACCCGGTTACTCAGGTCAGATGCCTTGCCGACATAAATAATTTTCCCGGCGGCATCTTTCATCAGATAGACACCCGGGTTGGCGGGTAACTGTTTTAATTGTTCGTTTACCAGGTTGCCTGTCACCGCTGTCTCCGGGAATGTTAAAAAACGGGAGATTTAATCTACGTCTCTACTGAGATTCGCCAGAAACTCGGCATTGGTTTTCGCTTTGCGCAGCCTCTCCAGAACTCTTTCAGTGGCTTCAACGAAGTTAGCAGAGTCAGAAGAAATCATCGCCGCCATACGGCGTAATAACCAGACCTGTTTCAATGTCTGTTCGTCCATCAGTAATTCCTCATGTCTGGTGCCGCTAAGTTCGATGTCAATGGCAGGATAGACGCGGCGCTGGGCGAGACGGCGGTCAAGGTGCACTTCCATATTGCCGGTGCCTTTGAACTCTTCATAGATGAGGTCGTCCATACGACTGCCTGTATCTACCAGACAGGTAGCCAGAATCGTGAGACTGCCGCCTTCGGCGGTGTTGCGGGCGGCGCCGAAGAAACGTTTTGCCGGGTGCAGTGCTGACGGGTCGATACCACCGGACAGCGTTCTGCCGCTGGAAGGCATTGCCAGATTATAAGCACGGGTGAGGCGGGTGATACCGTCCAGAAGAATAACCACATCCATCCCGCTTTCCACGATGCGCTTGGCTCTTTCCAGTGCCAGTTCTGCCACGCGGGTATGATTCTCCACCGGTTCATCGAAGGTGGCGGCAACTACCTCACCTTTGACGGAACGTCTCATATCCGTGACCTCTTCAGGACGTTCGCCAATCAGACAGACCATCAGATGGATATCATTGTAATTCGTGCTGATAGCATTGGCGATGGATTTAAGTAATATTGTTTTACCGGCTTTAGGCGGTGAAACAACCAGTCCGCGCTGTCCGCGCCCGACCGGTGCAATAAGATTGAGAAGGCGGGTGGAAAGACTGTTACCGGGTATTTCCAGATTAATGAGTCTGTCAGGATAAGTAGGAGTAAGGGAAGTGAAGTAGGGACGGCTCTTGGCAAGTTCTGCGTTGAGGTCATTAACGGCTTCTATTCTCAGTAAGCTGATGTATTTTTCGCCGGCGCGTGCTGGTCTTCCCTGTCCGGTCACTTTATCGCCGTTGCGCAGCCCGAAACGCCTGATTTGTGACTGAGAAACATAAATGTCAGATTGGCTGGGGAGCAGGCTAATCTGTCTCAGGAATCCATAGCCATCTGTCATTATTTCCAGAATGCCGCTACAGAAGATATTGCCCTGCTGTTCGGCGTCTGCCTGTAACAGTCGCCTGATTAAGTCTGGCTTTTCCAGCCCTGAGCAATCAGGTAGTTCCATCTCCTTGATGATGTCCAGCAATTCTTCTTTAGTTTTGTTCTCTAATTGACTTATGTCCATGTCCTGTCCTCCCCCGGAATTCCCGATATTCGTATAATTTATTAGTGAATCCTAATTGCGCTAAATCATTTTGATGACAATACAACCGCCTGCCTTTGAACAAAAGAGCAAAATCGCAGGCGCTCACAAAATGCGGTTTTAGTGTCTTCTCAAGGCATCCCGTTATTCATCACAAAGAAACAGATTTCCCGTAGTTAAGATAACGGCTGGTGCCAATATCAATAAGCGTATGGTTAGCCATCTGCAACAATACACTGTAAGGAACTGTAACAATATGTACGACCGCTTTCGCAGCGGTAAGACAACTAATGGGGTGACGGATACCGGCGGCGATGACCGGAGTAGATAGGGTATATTGATTATATATGTCCATCATATTTTTTTCAACTGCAAGGTGATGCGTACCTAAATTGTGGTTATCATGTGCTTTCTCGGAATCATTGCGTCAGGGGCAGTGCCGGCTGGTCGCCTTCTCTCAAGATATCCTTAGCCGCCCCGATGAAGTCACGGAATAATGGGTGAGAGCGGTTAGGACGTGAACCGAATTCAGGATGGAACTGGCAGGCAACCATCCACGGGTTGTCTTTTACTTCACATATCTCAACCAGTCTGCCGTCCGGCGAAAGACCGCTTAGAACCAACCCCTTTTCTTGCAAAGCCTGCCGGAAGTCATTATTAAACTCATAGCGGTGGCGGTGTCTCTCTTGAATTAATTCCTGCCCGTAAGCTTTACCCGCAAGTGTACCACTCACCAGATGGCAGGGATAATTGCCCAATCGCATCGTGTGTCCCTTGCTGGCGATAGTTTTCTGGTCGGGCATCAGGTCGATAACAGGGTAAGTAGTAACAGAGTCGAACTCGGTAGAATTTGCGCTATTTGTTTTAAAGGCGTAACGGGCAAACTCGATGACCATTACCTGCATTCCCAGGCATAATCCCAGATAAGGTATTTTGTTAATGCGAGCATATCTCGCTGCCTTAACCATGCCTTCGATGCCTCTCACCCCGAAACCGCCCGGGACAATGATGCCCTGTGCCGTCCTCAAGAGCGGGCTGACATCACCCATCTTTTCTAATTGCTCAGAGTGTACCCAGATAATATTCAAGTGCCGATTATGATAGATAGCGGCATGTTTCAGCGCTTCCCGCACCGAATAATAAGCATCCTCAAGTTCGACGTA
The DNA here is from genome assembly GCA_028712845.1 of Dehalococcoidales bacterium. The sequence continues at coordinate 7,012 of JAQTPO010000031.1, forward strand.
CTTGCCGACTAATGCAATACTGACCGGCTCGTGAGCCTCTTTGAGGCGTGTCACCAGAGTTTGCCACTCATTCAGGTCGGTTTGCTTGACTGTGAGGCTAAGTCTGTCAATGATGTATTGCCCCAGTTTTTCCTGCTCCAGCATCAATGGCACTTCATATATCGTAGAGACAGTCGGCATCGGTATCACTGCTTCTTTCTCTACATCGCAAAAGAGCGATATCTTGTCTCTTAAATTGTCCGCAATAGGGTAATCGCTACGACAAACGATAACATCCGGCTGGATACCGATTCTGCGTAATTCGTTGACGCTGTGCTGTGTCGGTTTGGTCTTAAGCTCTTGTGTCGAATTGAGATAGGGGAGGAGTGTCACGTGGATATAAAGCACATTATCTCGACCGGCATCCTTTCTCATCTGTCGGATAGCTTCCAGGAATGGCAAGCCTTCAATATCGCCTACGGTGCCGCCCACCTCAATCAGGATGACATCTGCTTTTGATTTTTCCGCCAGATGCTTGAACCTGTTTTTGATTTCATTGGTGACATGAGGGACTACCTGTATAGTGCCGCCGAGAAAATCGCCGCGTCTTTCCTTGGCAATTACGGAACTATATATCTGTCCTGAAGTGATGTTTGATTCCTGAGTCAGATTGATGTCAATGAAACGCTCGTAGTTCCCCAGGTCAAGGTCAGTTTCAGCGCCGTCCTGAGTCACAAATACTTCACCGTGCTGATACGGAGACATCGTCCCCGGGTCAACATTAAGGTAAGGGTCAAGTTTTTGGACGGAAACACTGATGCCGCGGCTCTTCAGTATGGTGCCGATTGAGGCGACAGTTATACCTTTCCCAACTGAACTAACAACGCCACCAGTCACAAATATATATTTTGACATAAAGGAACATCACAAACTCTTAGGTTAGAAAAAGACATTGTTTGAATTACCGGAGGGGTAAAATTAGTTACGTATTATTCGTAACATAAAAAAGAGATGCTTGTCAAGTATATTTAGTGCGGAAGCGCTCGGTCCCGGTTGATATTTTTATACGACGATAATAATGTTTAGGCTTATGTATTATAATAGGTGAGTATCCCTTAATATACAGTATAGTCTCAAAGGGGGTGATGTAAAATGTACCCCTTTAAGAATCAGTTTATTTTGCCTAATTGCTATGATACAATAAACCCAAACGAAACAGATAATTTAGGCAGAGTAGATACAACGGATATGAGTTTAATAATCGGGTTAATCGGGAAAGACGGTATAGTATTAGCATCTGATAGCCGACTTACGACAGTAACTTCATCAGGTAATGGTAAGACGCATAGCGATGACTTTATTAAATTATGGGCTATCGGGAAAATCGGAATAGCAGGTTGTGGTAATTATGCTGGATATGAAACAGAAATAGTGGATAGGTTTAGGAAATCTTACATAGAAAATGATAATTTTGATAAATTAGTAGATACGTTTATAGAATGTGTAACAATTGATTTAAGTAAAACACTAAATTCCATATTTATGCCTAAAGAAAACAGAAATCCTAGACCGCCTGAATTAGTTTTCATCTTGGCTAGTTATCAGGATGGCATACCAACGATGAAATATTTAGAATGGAATTTAGCACAACCAATTCCTGTAATCAGAAAATCTCAGCGAGGATATTATTCATCAGGGCTTTGGACTATAACCGATTACTGGATAAAGAAATTCAAGAACTCGATACCATTTATGGGAATTGAGAGTCTGAAAAAGTTTGCATCCTTTTTGATATGTGAATCTACATATTTTGACGGTGTGGGTACACCTTTACAAATGATTACTATCCAGAATATTGGAATAAAACCAATACCAGAATCAAACTTGGCTCAATTAGAAATTGATGCTAAAAGGATTATGGATGAGGAGGTTGACCGCCTCATTAGTGAATTTGAGGAGAACCGCAATGCCTAAATTCAAGTTAGACAAGCCATTAACCAAGCGAGGTTTTGAGAAGCTACTTACGAAGGCTTCACAGCCTCTTTCTCACAAACACGATTCAAAAGTGAAAGGAAAAGTGGTTGTGCATCCTTCCGATGGTTGTAACGATACACATACGAATCAAGATAAGACTGAAGATAAAGAGGGCTTACAGAGTGATTAACGCCGTCAATGCCACGCTTGATTGTGCTCCAAAGCGATTCACAAGTATTGACGTGAGCAATACCGCTAACGTATTGCTTGGCAGAGTGTTGGACAATTTCGTGAGCATAGCCAAGTTTCTCAACGTGATTGTAGCTAGGCAATTCATCGGTATAGACAACCGTCTTATTAGACTTGGCGACATTCCGTTCAATCATCGGAAGCAAGGTATGTGCTTGGACATTGGGAACTACTTTTGTGATAGCCTTGCCGTCCCTTTCAACCATACCCATAACAACGGCTTTACCAGAAGCACCACGACCACGTTTTCCTTGCCGTTTTCCGCCGATGTATGTCTCGTCAACTTCCACTTGCCCACAAAGCGGATTAACATTCTCCGACATCAACTTGCGAACCTGTGTAAACATTCTCCACGCCGTCTTGTAGGTTACACCCAATTCACGTTGAAGCTGTTTAGCGGAAATACCTGTCTTAGTCGTGGACATCAAAAACATCGCATAGAACCAAGATTTCAAAGGCGTATCCGATTTATGAAAGATAGTATCCGCCGTTGGGGATACCGAGTGACCGCAAAACTCGCAAGCGTAAACTTTAAGTCCAGCCCTCTTATAATGCTTGGTGACTTTTTGACAGACTGGGCAGAACACGCCGTTGGGATAGCGACCTTTAAAGATTCTATCAAGGCAAGCATCATCAGTAGGGTAAGTCTCGTTAAACTGTTTCAGAGTGTATGTCGCTGTCTTCATTTTCGTATCTCCGTAATCTCAACTTACACTCTTATTATAAAGGATTTCGTACTGTATGTCAAGGGATAATTACCTTATAATAAGTTGATTTGTTGATACTGCTGAGCTAAAATGTTGCCATGCATGGAGGCGGAATCTCTTATTTCATTCACTCAACTATTTTGAACTGGAGGTTTTGAATGACTAGACACACTGATAATTCCAGAATCCCAAAGGATATTTCCTTATCGTCAGGTGAGATTGATGTTCTAGTAATGGATGCTGTTTTTGGCGCCGATGATGTTAAAAAACAAAACAGGCAAAAAATCCGGCAGGCAGCTGAAACACAGGGCATTTTCCTGGCAAGTATCGATAGTCTTTATAGGGCATCCGGGAAAGGTTTATATAGCGGCATTACCGTGCCGGCAATCAATCTCCGTGCTATCACTTATCAAATGGCAAGAGCCGTATTCCGCGCAGCATTGAAGAATAAAGTGGGCGCTTTTATTTTTGAAATTGCCCGCTCTGAGATTGGATACACAGTGCAGAGACCGGATGAGTATGCTGTGTGTGTGCTGGCGGCGGCGCTCAGGGAAGGATTCAAAGGACCTGTTTTTATCCAGGGGGACCATTTTCAGGTAAACCAGGAGAAATATAAATTAGCTCCGGAACAGGAATTACAAACCATAAAAGACCTCATTCGTGAGTCAGTCAGTGCAGGATTTTTTAACATCGACATCGATGCTTCTACGGTAGTGGATATTACGAAACCGGACATGGCAGAACAGCAGAAGGAAAATTGCCGTATTACAGCTGACATGACCAGATTTATGCGGGAAATCCAACCGGCCGGTGTAAATATTTCAGTTGGTGGTGAAATCGGCGAAGTCGGTGGTCGTAATAGCACGGTGGCAGACCTGCGGGCATTTATGGGTGGATATTTCAAATATCTTGGTTCAGACCTCAGGGGGCTTTCAAAAATCAGTGTTCAGACCGGGACAACACATGGCGGCGTAGTTCTACCTGACGGGACGATTGCGAAAGTCGATATCGATTTCAAGGTTTTGAAGGAACTATCTCAATTAGCACGGAAAGAGTACGGTATGGGTGGGGCAGTGCAACACGGTGCCTCCACTCTTCCCGACGAAGCCTTCGATATGTTCCCGCGAGAGGAGACTCTGGAAGTGCATCTGGCTACCGGATTCCAGAATATCTTTATGGACAGCCCTCATTTCCCCCAGAATCTGCGGGATGTAATTCATCGGCATTTATTGAATAAATATGCCGGGGAAAGGAAATCAAAAGATACCGAAGAACAATTCATTTACAAGGTTCGTAAGAAAGCCATTGGCGATTTCAAGGAAGAAATGTGGAAACTGCCGGAAGAAAATATGAAGGAAATCAGGAATGAGCTTGAGGAACGTTTCGCCCTGTTATTCCGTAAGTTGAAAGCAACGAATACAGTGGAACTGGTGAACCGGTTTGTGGTGAAACAAAGTTGACATAACTTGCTCTGCAAATACTAAAAGGAGGAGAATATTATGGCATTACAACATGTAGCGGGTAAAAATAAAGGACACATTGTTTTATATGCACTGAGTACCTGTCCATGGTGTAAAAAAACTAAGAAACTCCTTGAAGATATGGGTGTAGAGTATTACTTTGATGATGTTGACCTGATGACTGATGTGGAAAGAAAAGAGGCGATGCGGATTGTGCAAAAATGGAATCCCAGTTCTTCCTTTCCGACTACGATAATAGACGATAGCAAGTGCATCATCGGGTTTCAGGAGAATAAAATCAGAGAAGAGTTGGGCAAATGAACGAAAAACCAGCGGTTAGCCATGAAGAGCCCGACAAACTTTACGAACAATTGAATAAAGATGCCAGGGCGGGTGGCTATTATCTTAACCCTGATATTGAGTTCGCAAAAGCGTTGGCGAGAGGTTTGCTGACTAATGAAAAGAGATATGGCTATCAGTCTTGCCCATGCCGTTTAGCTTCAGGGGTGAAAGAAGATGACATCGATATTATCTGCCCGTGTGATTACAGAGATGCCGATGTAAGCGAATATGGCACCTGTTTCTGAGGGCTTTATGTTGCCGAGGCGGTCGCCAAGGGGGAAAAAGAGGTAGGAACGATACAGGAGAGACGCCCTCCGCCTGAACAAAGAAAGCAGCTAAAGGCAACGACTGCTAGTCTGTCTAATTTACCTTTGCCGGTGTGGCGGTGTAAGGTCTGCGGGTATCTGTGCGCGCGGGATGACCCACCGGAAATTTGCCCCATCTGTAAAGCTAAAAAGGAACGTTTCGAGCGTTTTCTCTGATGAATCTTGATATGTGTGGTAATGTTGATGGCTGACGGCTAAAGGATATTCTCTTAAATTCTATTTGCCACGACTGGCGAGCAGTGCTACTATTAGAAATGTGATTGAAAAGCTCAGAAATATGCTCGCTGAACGTCAGGTATTACGCATTACGAATTCAAAATTAACAGTAGCGGCTGTTTTGGTCCCGATTTATTTGAAAGACGGAGAATATCACATCCTTTTCATCCAGAGAACAGAGCGTGTCAGGGATCACAAGGGACAGATATCTTTCCCTGGTGGAGCGTATGAGGAAGAAGATAAAGTTTTACGGAATACGGCTCTGCGTGAAGCAGAAGAGGAAATCGGGCTGACCCCCACTGATGTTACGGTACTCGGGGAACTGGATGATATGCCAACTACTGCCACGCACTATGTTATCTCGCCTTTTGTCGGGCTGATTCCATACCCGTACCGGTTTAAACTTGATGAATGGGAGACGGAAGAACTTATTGAAGTTCCGGTTGCGGCTCTGCTGGATAAATATTGTTTCAGCGAAGGTTCGATGATAGTGGGTGAGAGAGAAATGGTTTCCTATTTCTTCAGATACGGGGATAAAATTATCTGGGGAGCTACTGCTAGAATCCTAAAGCAGTTTCTGGAAATTATTGCCAGTTTAAAGGTGTATTGAGATAAAGTGTAAATTGTTGTTATAATAATGACTAATTTATAACTGAACTGTTAGATGATAATACCTTTCAGATTAATCTGTTAGGATGAAGTGATGAAGCACGACGGTAGAGAAAAAGAAATCAAAGCCAGAAAAGAACTCTTCTGGGGTATTTTCGGTATCGTTCTTACAATTAGTCTGATTATTTTGGGTATATCTTTTAATAATAGACTTAATTTTGACTTTATTCAGAAATTCGGACTGGCCGGTCTTTTTATTTTTGCTTTCATTGCCAGCGGCCCTTCCAGTATTACTCCGGTTGCTATGCCCTATTGGATTGGCACGATGTGGTTGCCGAGTTTACTGGCACCTATTTACGGTATCTGGGCGGCGGTTTGGGTGATGCTGGTCAGTGCCATTGCCACTACTCTCGGGCAATTTCTAACGTACATGATCGGTTATAGCGGTAGCGGTATTTCAAAAAAATTAAGTCAGCGCATCAGCCCTCAGGTGTATGATGAAGCCAGGGGGTGGATTAAGGAAACCGGTTCAAAGGCAATCTTCTGGATGACGCTAATCCCCAATCCCATCAATCTTCCGATGACAGTAGCTGTCGCTCTTTTAAGGTATCCACCTTACAAGTTTCTGTTGTTTTCTTTCACAGGTTTATTGATAAGGAATGCTATTCTGGCTTTTTCGGGGTATTATTTTATGGACATTTTAAGTAGTTGGATTGAAGCATACCAATCAGGCGGGTTTACTGCATCGCCGTTTTTCATTGTGGCGCTGGTGCTGGCAGGAGTGCTTTTAGCTATCTGTATATGGCAATTAATCATCTGGATGCTGGAAGTACGCGATAAAAATCGCAAATACCGAGCTGCCATCGAGTGCGCGAAGAAAAACGGAAAGCCGTTGCTGGTGGTCGGAGGTCCGTGGGGAGTCAAATCTTACCGCAGAATGTTTAATAAACCGGCGCATGGTAACGGTGATGTCTGCCTGGATATTGACCGTAGAGCGGTGGAAGGACACCCCTGTGCAGTAGTCGCCAGTTGTACGAGTATTCCGTTCAGCGATAAAATGTTTGGTGCTGTATTTAGCAGCCACGTCCTGGAACATATGCCCACCACGCAGGCGGCAAAACAGGCGCTGGAGGAAATGTGCCGTGTTGCCGGCACGATTTTCATTGCTTACCCATCCCGACAGTCTATTGCCGCCTGGATAATACGTGACCATCATATCTGGATATGGCAAAAAGGACAGAAGACCCATCTCAAACAACGGAAGGATAGGGTTCACAGGGAGCACCTTGTTATTGAAACAGCAAATAGAGACGGATAATTCTATCAAAGATTCTTCTGCAGAAAGCGGACAATCTGTTAGAGAGGCGGCGCACCACCTCGCAGTAAAATTATTCCCACACGGTCGGAAAAAACGCGGGCTATTTACCAACGCCTTGATTGAGATGTATGATTCCGCTCGTGGCAAGGATGTTCTGGTAGTGCACAGTCCGGGTGGCTGGGGAAATGCCCGTTGGGACGATTTGTCAGATTGGGAGAAGAGTATTGTGACTGGAGTCACAGTCACCGTGGAGAAACTCGGGTATGATTGTGTAATGAAGCAATATTTCCGCAGTGTCGATGCTTTGTGGGGAGGGAAAAGCGTTTATAAAGAGGCACAGTTTTTCCTTTTTGGAATTTCTTTCCGCGCAAAAGTGTTGGCGGAAGAATTGAAGTTTATTGTAAACAATTTGCCGAAAATAAAACTGGTGCTGGTTGGTGCCAGTCAGGGTGCGGCTTTTAATAATATGGTGATGATAAAACTGGGTGGCATAGAACGGATTTACAGCGTTGAATTAGGTACTTTTTTCGCGCACATGCGGCGGCGTCAGCTTACAGAGCGTAACCTGGCGATTGACAGTAACGGCATGATGCGTGACCCGATGTGTCATCGTGATTTATGGGCGGGGACACGGGCTTATATCGGTGCATTTTATCGCTGGTTCAAATGCAAAGCACAGGATAAACCGGTGAAATTTACGAATTGCATTAACACACCGGGACATGAGTATAAATGGGAATACCCGGAAGTGCAGGGACGCATCACGGAATTTCTGACTGCCAATATTGGAGAGAAGCATTAATCGGGGAGGTGTGATATGAGGCAGGAAAGATTCACTGAAATGGCGCAGGAGGCGATTGCGCTCTCACAGCAACTGGTTCAGCAATACAATCATAATCAATGGGATGTTGAACACATACTTTTAGCTTTGCTGATGCAGGAGAAGGGGCTTGTAGGAGAGATTCTCCGGGACTTAAAAATCGACATCGAGGCGA
>JAQTPO010000174.1 GCA_028712845.1 Dehalococcoidales bacterium
CGGCTGGTATCGCCGACCGTCTGGAGATTCAGGTGGCGTATGTGATTGGTAAGGCGCATCCGCTCTCTGTCTCCGTGGAAACTTTCGATACGGGTAAAATCAGCAATGAAAAGATACTGAAACTGATTGATAAGCACTTCGACCTGAGACCAGCGGCAATTATCAAATACTTTGACCTGCGCCGTCCCATTTACCAGCAGACTGCGGCATACGGTCACTTCGGGCGTTTGGATATCGACCTGCCGTGGGAAAAGACGGATAAAGCTGCCATCCTGAAGGAAGACGCCTTCGGGAAAAAATAAAAGATTGTTGGTCAGAGGGAGCTAAACAGCTCCCTCTTCTTTTTACGTCTCAAGATTATGAAAAAGAACGGTCAAATAAAAATCGTTAGTGCCGACCGTTCATTCCTCGCTGAGCTTTCGCCCGGTATTGACCCGGCAGGAGAGAAGGGAGAATTCCACTCCTTTGTTTGCGTGATTCCGTTCTAAGGGATTCTTTCCATTTCGTTGATCTGCTACAGGGGAGTGACTGATAGTCATTCTATCAATAATAACGCGGCGCTTCTTCGTACCAGTAGCCGTCTTCACCTTTGAAGGGATTGTGTAGCCATTTGGGGTCTTCGCTCCTGAGGTACCAGTAGCCGTTATCGTAGCGCAGACAATAGAGCCCGGGTAGAGCTACCGCCGGATAGTCCGGATAGAGCCACTTCCGCCGTTCAGTGCCACCATCATTCATATATCCTGCCTCTTGCAGGATGTTAACCAATCGGCTGAGACACCCGTCACAGCGTCCGGTACACGCTAGAATTTCCGCCAGGCTTTTCTGTGGTTCTGCTTTATTTATAGTGTTTGCCGATGCGCTATCCAGAATCTTCACTATAGCATCGGCAAGTCCGTTTGTTTTGTTTCCAATTTTATCGGGCACAGAATAGTGCTTCAGCAGGCAGTGGCAAGCCATACCCGGTGAGGTCTCAGCCTCATTTCCGCATACAGGACAAACAAACACTTTATCCTACTTTCCGCTTAAATAAGCAAAATATTGACCAAAAAGATATTCCCTGCTAATAATCGTTTACACCCTTGCGAGCCCCGATGCAATCGGGGCTCGCAAGGGTTGTAGTTTTTCTTTTTTATTAACGACTATAACAAGCAGAGCCGCCGAAAATTCTACTTTTCCGGAATACCGGCAAGGCGCTTCACGATATTCTTTTTAGATTCGACGTCATAGCTGTATCTCAATCCGATTTCTTCCATTACCGGTGAGCCGCCGCCATGCAATCCGCCTACCTGATGGGTACCGGTACCTTCACCGGCTACCAGGTCGTTAATATAGCGCCAGAGCATGTGTATGTTCTCTTCAGGGACTCCCTGCTTGCGGCGGATGTACTTGCGCAATAAGCCTCCTATCTCAGGGTTAGCAAAATCGCCCTCGTAAGGAAGTGTGCCGGCTAAGCCGCCGCCGATATCTGCAAGGGTCTGGTACTCATGGTAAATGTTCTTACCCGCCAAATAGCGTGCCACGTGCACCAGTGATTCGTTGGGGATATAAGTGCCGGAAGGCCTCTTTTCTGCCAGCATACTCGCTGCTGTACCAGCCGCATAAACAAGCTCGGCAACCATAATCAAGTCCGCCAGTTTAGCAGTAACATGAGGCGCTCTTTCGATGCCATTATATTCAGCGGCAAGGGCAGTAGCGCCAATAAGGATTTCCGTCAAAGCCGGTTTGCATGCGGAGTAATTGAACCTATGGTACAGCGCACCTAAAACGCCGATGCGGAAGCCGACATCAGACTCGCCACAAATAAAAACTCGTTCCCACGGAATAAAGGTGTTTTCAAAGATAACGAAGGAATCAGCGCCACCATACTGAGATACGGGAGCCGGATAATGTTTTCTGGTACTGCTGTGGGCAGTCGTTACCAGTTTGATACCATCCCAATCGGCGGGAATAACGAACCCCACGGCATAATCGGATTCTTCCTTGCGCATCGCCCGTGTCGGTAATGTAACGAGTTCATCGGCGTAAGCCGCAAGGGAAATATGTTGTTTACAGCCACGCACGACAATGCCATCACTCTTCTTTTCGACGATGTGCACATACTGGTCGGGATCCCACTGCTGGCCAGGTCGAAGGCTTCTATCACCCTTAGCATCGGTAATGCAGATGGGGGATGTCAGGTCTTCTTCCTCGAAGTACTTCATGAACTTCATCAAACGCTTGTAATACTCGGTCCCTTTCTCCTTGTCAACATCGTAGGAGACGGAAGAGCAGGCGTTCAGCAGGTCTCGCCCGCCGCAGCGTTGAATACAGACACCAAGTCTGAGCTGGAATTTTCTGGTAAGCTCATGGCTTTTCGTCAGGTCTTCCGGACTGCGGTAAAGATGGCAGAAACGGTTTATTTTCTTTCCCGTAATGTGTGAAGTGGCGGTGAGAAGGTCTTTGAATTCCGGGTCATCTACAAGGTCGAAGGTCTGTGAGTAAACCTTGATGCCCGGCTCAAGTCTGGGGTCGTCATGCCCCGTTTTGTCGCCGTTGATGTAAACATTCCGCTTCATTTGACTCAGTTTCTTCCGGTATTGAGCGCTTGTTCTCATATTTCCTCCTTACAATATAAAGTGAGGCAAGTATATCATATTTTCTCTATTTTTTGTACTTTTAACCGATAGTTCTGTTAATTATGTGGTGACTGCTGACGCTGACAGATGGTTGCAGTCATACCGTATTCGGGGTATTATTTCTCCAGAGAAGTTGTTGCTGATTAATTTCCTCATTAACACGAAATTTTATACAGTATGTCCTGACGGTTGCGGTAATCCGAGGAGGGTAGTTTATGTTGAAAACCAATCCTATCAAGTTCGGCACAGACGGCTGGCGTGGAATAATTGCCGATGATTTCACTTTTACCAATGTGCGTTATTGCGCTCAGGGTGTGGCTGATTACCTGAAACAAAAGGGGTTAGCCGGTCGTGGGGTGTATATTGGTTATGACTATCGTTTCGCCTCCGAAGATTTTGCCGCCGCCACCGCGGAGGTAATGGCAGGCAACGGCATTAAAACCTTGCTCTCGCCTAAAGCGATTCCTACTCCATTCGTCTGTTTCGGTGTGATTAACAAGAAACTGGGAGGCGGTATTGCCATCACTGCCAGCCATAATCCCGCAAAATGGAATGGCTTCAAATTCCGTGAAGAAACCGGCGCCAGCGTCTCATCGGAGACTGCCGCTCGAATTGAGAAATACATCGCCGGCGCCATCGAGGCGGGAAAGGTTAACTCTATACCGCTGGCTCAAGCTCTGGCACAAAAATCAGTTGAATACCTTGACTTAACGCCGGTATATGTAGCCAGCATTAACAAACTGATTGACCTGAACGGATTGCGGAATGCCGGGCTGAAAATAGCCGTCGATTCTATGTATGGCGTAGGGGCAGGTTATTTTAAGACAATTCTCAGCGGCGCCGCTACACGAATAACTGAAATCAATGGTGAACGTAATCCTGCCTTCCCCGGCGTCAATCCGGAACCGATTGCGGTCAATCTGCAGAAACTTTCTGCTCTGGTTATCGAGCAAAAAGCCAACATCGGGTTTGCCACTGATGGCGATGCCGACCGCATCGGTATTATCGATGAAAATGG
>JAQTPO010000032.1 GCA_028712845.1 Dehalococcoidales bacterium
CACCATTCCCAGGATGACAATCCCCCATCTCGATATTAAAAGCAATTTGTTTTCAGTTAGCGATGGTTTGAATTTTTGAATGACATCCACTGTCAATATGGTGCTGACGCTGAGCAAACAGGTAACTGCCGAAGACATTACTGCGCTGAGCAAGGCAGCGAGAACCAGACCATCCAGCACCGGGGGCATAATTTCTTTTATGACGGTTGGAAAAGCCTGTTCTGCGGCAATATTGGGGAATAGCACCGCCGCTGTCATCCCTATTAACGTAATGCCCAGTGCCAGAGGCACCAGCAGTCCTGCCGTCCAGAATACGGACTTCCTGGCTACATTTCCATCTTTAGCGGAGAAGATGCGGGAGTACATATCGGGACCGACCACGTAGGTCAGACCGACCAGAAACAGCATTTTGATTAGCTGGTAGGCATCGAATTCAGGACTGGTGGGGAAGGAGAAAAATCCTGATGGCAGGCTGTTCTTTAATTCCTCCAGACCGCCGACCTTCCATAAGACAAAGCCTAATCCCCCCAATATGCCCAGAAAGATAATAATCGTCTGCCACAGGTCGGTTTTCAGGACAGCCCGTTGACCGCCGAGGACAGTATAGAAAATAAAAACGGCGGTGGAAATGAATATCCACAGGGTGGGGTTGCCAATCCCCAGCACGCCCATAATCTTGCCGGCGGCGATAATCTGACCGGCGATGACGCCCATCCATGCGATGACAATCAGTAGCGAGCCAGCCATTGCGGGCACCCGGCCGTACTGTTTTTCTACCAGACCGGGTAGTGTGTAAAACCCGAACTCTCTGACCTTGTGGGCAAAAAGAAAACCTAAAACAACCAATCCCACACTGCCAACCAGTATCCACCACGCCCCTGTTAATCCACGCGTAAAGCCCAGCCCTGCCATACCGATAGTAGCCGAGGCGCCGATGATTGTTGCCAGTAAAGAGCCGGTAATAAATAGAGTTGAGCCGCTTCTGCCGGCGACAAAGAAACTACCGGCATTTTTTGCCTGTTTGCGGGTCGATAGCCCCAGCCAAATCATTACTACGAAGTAAATGATAATGATGATTAGCGCTAACAATTAATTTTCCTTGACATAATGAATACAAGGGACTGATTAAATGAAATTGAAGATAATAAATGCCTTGTGGATAATCATAAAAGAAATTGCTCATAACACTGTGAATTTTAATGAGCAACTATACAGTTTAGGTTATCGGCTTGGTTTCTGAGTGCCGATGAGAGCAATCTCCACACTTTTGCCGCAGTGAGGGCAGGTCACATTGATGACCATCGGGCGGCTCATCACACGTTCGGCAACGGCGGTGACCATCGAATCGATATTGTCCAATCTACGGTCAAATGCGTCCAATCGCGCTTCAATCTGCTGGACATCGGCATCTTTGCCTGCGCCCTTTTCATCATCCGATGGTTTTTCCGGTCTTCTTCTTAAAACCAAGAGCAATCCCCCTTAGAATTAATTATTGTCCCAATTATAGTGGAGTACAGACACCTCTGTCAAAATCTATCAAGAATACATAAGGTTACAAACGAATGGATTTGGTCGCAAAATAATCTTAATTCATATTCCTTTCATTACACAATGGCACATCCCTTTGTCACATCCGGATTATTATTTGCCATTGTGTATAACAACCAAAACCGAGTAGAGCCAGCAAATTGGCAGGATTGAAACTTAGGCGCTACTCTTAGTATAATAGGGTAACACAAATGGGAAATACCGGTTCATCTGCCAACCCGAGACCGAGCATTTGAATAAGATTAGGAGTGGTGTTATGAGAGACGCTAAAAAGAAAGCACTGGAAATGATAAAGAAGAAGATTGACCCCATTTATAAAGAGCTGGCAGAAAAGGTACAGCCAGGGCTCGGTAGTTCCAAGTATTGTCCCTGGATACTGGAAAGACTGATGACAGTCCAGCAGGCGAAAATAGCTCTGGCGCTGCCGGATGTAGAACGTGAAGCTACATTGGATAGGTTGGAAGTCTCTGACGGATTCGCAAAAAAGTTGAATCTTGATAAGAAGGTGATAAACAGAGACATACATAATTTGTATGAAAAGGGTTTTATTTTCCCCACCAAAAAGGGACCTCAATCACCACGTAACTTCGACCAGTGGCTCGATACGCAGAACAATGCCAAGTTCGATAAGGAATTAGGCGAAGAATATTACGCGTTGCTTGCAATCATCTGTGATGAAGAGATTTCAAAAGTTCGAGAGGAAGAGAGGGTAGCCAAAAGACTTAAAACCGGTCAGCTATTGTCATCGAGAATCATACCCCGTTGGAAGGCAATCAAGGACATACCCGGTGTTTTACCTCAAGAGGACGTCAGAGCGATGCTTAACCATAACGAAGTTTTTGCGATTGCTCATTGTGCTTGTCGAAAACGGTATAAAGAAGGGGACTGTGGAGTCCCCGAGGACTTGTGCCTGCTTCTCGGCAGAAATGCAGAGTATAATATCGGCAGAGGCTCAGCGAGACAGATAACCCGCGAGGAGGCATTTGACCTTATCGATAATGAGACAGTCAAGTACCCGGTAGCCCATGTGGGGTCTCGTACCGATACTCCTCTGAGTCCCATTTCGCTTATCTGTAATTGTCATGCCTGTTGTTGCGAGGTATTGAGAAAGCCAATGGTGCTCGGCAGTAAATACCCGGTGTGGGAGTTTTATGCGAAGAGTCGTTTCAGGACAAGCGTTGACCCGGCAAAGTGTACAGGTTGCCGGCTCTGTGCGGATAAAAGATGCCAGTTTGGGGCGGTCCAGATGAAGTTCTACCCCGAATACGGCGGAGAGCGAGCTTATGTCGATGAAGCAATATGCATGGGGTGCGGTGCTTGTGTGGAAACCTGCCCTGCGGGTGCTCGAAGTATGAGGATAGTGGAGCCGCCTGACCCTGATACAGCCGCTACCCAAGCAGGTCCGTATTTCAGGACTTAACTTGCATTTTGCAAATTAATTTTGTCGGGTGTATAATACTCTTGATTAGTTAAGCGAAGGTTCATTGCATACCTTAAATTCTTACATCCCCCCGAGTATTGGATGATCCGAACTCTAACTAAAATATTAAGAGAAGGAGGTCATCCAATGAGTTTTCAGGACAAACAGCTCACTTGTGCCGATTGCGGCGCAAACTTCACCTTTAGTGCTGACGAGCAGGAATTTTTCCAGACTAAAGGCTATACCAATGAGCCGAAGCGTTGTCCCACATGCCGCCAAGCAAGGAAATCCGACCGTAACGCCAGAACTGGTGGTCGTCGTCAGATGTTCCCAGTAAAATGTGCCCAGTGCGGCAAGGACACCGAAGTACCTTTTGAACCTCGTAGTGATAGACCGGTGTATTGTAGCGATTGCTACAATAAGGTCAGAGCATCGAGATAAGATTGGGTTGACGGTAAGGGCATACACAGACTGATTTTTTAGCCTGTGTATGCCCTTTAAGTTTTATAAACCACAAGAAAGAATAATTAATAGAGGGATGTTGGAATGAGAATCTATGTGGGTAATCTGTCCTACGATATGACTGATGATGAACTGAAGAAAGAGTTTTCAGCTTTCGGTGAAGTGACTTCAGCCAGTGTCGTTACCGACAGGTATAGTGGCCGCTCTAAAGGTTTTGGCTTTGTAGAAATGAATACCAAGGCAGAAGCTGATGCGGCAATCGCAGGGCTTAATGGAAAAACAATGAAAGACCGCACACTGGTTGTTAACGAGGCTCGCCCCCGCACTGAGGGCGGCAGCAGAAGCGGTGGCGGCTATGGTGATAGACGGGGTGGTAGTGGTGGATATGGCGGCGGTGGCGGTGGATATGGTGGTGGCGGCGGTGGATATGGTGACAAGCGAGGCGGTAGTGGCAGAGGCGGACGGTCAAGGCGGTAGCAGACGGTAAAAGCCTGTCTAAAAGAATATTTGGTTGTCAGGACAGTTATGTGCTTGTTTTATCGGTCCTGACAACCTTTTATTGATTTGCTTTAATCAATTTGCCATTCGGATTGTTTAACACTTATTTTACTATAACTGTCAAAGAGAAACTCTTAGCACCTTTTTGTCCGCCTGCCCACGGCTGGCTGTATTCCATTGTTAAAGTAGATTTGCCCTCTTTAAGCGCCTTAAAATTCCAGATTTCCTTGCCTCCGGCTCCAATTAGTCCGGTATTAGGGGCTTCGTATTTGTTGTCAGTCTTCTGCAATATGTCGGTATCACCGATTTCTTTCAGTTCCCAGCTATAACCTGTGGTTTGATTTGATTCCAGTGTGACCGTTAACGTACCGCCAGCAGCAATTTCTATCTGTTTGCCTGAGGAAGATTCATCCGTCAAGACCTGATTTGGCAGCGATGAGCAGGCAGTCATTGCTAGCAGTGCGGTTGTAACAAGTCCGATGAATAGCCATTTTGGTTTCATTTTCCGCTCCTTGAATTGATTCATATTATATAACGTCCAGTCAAGAATAAAGTAACCTCTTGAAATGTTTGCGGAATTAATGTAATATATACTTGACAAAAAGAATTGTATGATTTACAATAAGTAACATCTGGAATACATAGTGTAAGGAGGGATAAGCATCATGGCACCATTACAGAAGAGAGCATTATACGGTGTGGCATTCGGGGTTCTCTGGGCTATCGCTATCATCGTCGTGTTTATCCTGAAAGGAGGAGCCGGGAATTTCGATACGGACGTGCAGTTTCGTAGTATCATTGATGGATTGTGGATCGGGGGGCTTATTGCCTATTTAATACTATTTGAGACACTCATCCGTAAACCGGGTAAGGTTGACGAAAGAGATAAACTGATTATGGCATGGGCGCCTGCAATTCAGTGGCGGGCAGTCATATTTACATTGGTAGCATGGGTGATAGCGCTATCTGAAGTTTATCATGAGCAAGGGCAGGTACCGGTCATCTTTCTATTCATCATATTCATGTCAATCCTGATTGTGAGTATGATAGCCCAGTGTGTTGGTATCCTGATTGGTTACTGGAGAATGAATCGAAATGGCTAATGTAAGGAATAACATCAGGAGATTGCGTTTTGACCGAGATGAAATGACGCAGCAGGAGCTTGCTGAAAGAGCGGGCTGTACCCGCCAGACGATCATTGCCATCGAGCAGGGTAAATATGTGCCATCTCTGGAGCTTGCCTTCAAAATAGCCTGGGCTTTTGGGGTTAAATTGGAAGAAGTGTTTCAATACGGGTAGGCATTTGAGACAATTACAGGAGATGCGTCAGTAATATTCTCAAACCGATACCAATCAGGATTAAACCGCCTATAAGCTCCGCTCTTTCACCGATGAGTTTGCCGACTTTTCTGCCTAAAAGCAATGCGATTATAGTAATCACGAAGGCGGTAAGCCCGATAGTTAAGCTTGCCAGGGCAATATTGACTTCCAGAAAAGCGAAGCTAAGTCCCACAGCTAAAGCATCGATGCTAGTGGCAATGGATAAGGTCAGGAGCAGTAACCCCTTAGTGAAGTCAGGCTTTTTCTCTTTTTCTTCGTCTTCTTTGCGTAATGATTCCCAGACCATTTTACCGCCGATAAAAGCCAGCAAGGCAAATGCCAGCCAATGGTCGAAGTTGCCGATAAAGTCTACCAGAACCTGTCCGGCGAGCCACCCCAGTACAACCATGATTGCCTGAAATAGCCCGAATGACAGTGAGGCGCGGAGCATCTGGAACCGTGTAATGGTTTTCATGGCAATACTGCCACTTAATGCCACGGCAAAGCAGTCTGCGGACAACCCGAGAGAAATTAAAAGCAGTGAAAGAAAATCTACGTTATCCACTCGTAATTAAGTATGCCATAAATAGAGGTGTTAGCTCAAAAATGCATTAGAATCCAGCGTTCTCAAGATGAATACATAAAGGTGAGTATGTTCTTTCGGAGATGTGCAGAGTGGGTATGGTATAATTTTTAGTGGGCAAATACAACCCCGGAGGTCTGATTATGAAGCTAAACCGCTACGATTTAATTATTCTTGTTATTGCAGTGTTTTCTTTCATTATCGGCGCAATACTTTATCCCCAGATGCCTGAACAAATGGCTTCTCACTGGAATGCCCAGGGTTTGGCGGACGATTATACATCGAGATTCTGGGGTACTTTTCTGATGCCGGTCATCTCGCTGGCGCTGGCGGGGCTTCTTCTATTAGTGCCAAGAATTGACCCGCGGAAAGCTAATATCGAGAAGTTTAAGGGATACTATTATTCATTTGTCATCGTGATAATGTTTTTCTTTACTTATATTTACGTACTCACTCTGATTTGGAACAAGGGTGGCAGATTCGATATGACACAGTTGTTGACGCCTGCCATCGGCGTCATTTTCTATATTGCCGGGATTATGACCGGCAGGGCAAAAAGGAATTACTTTATCGGTATCCGGACGCCATGGACGCTGAATAATGAAGAAGTGTGGAATAAAACACACCGCCTGGGCGGCTTGCTTTTTAAGATTTCCGGTGTTATTGCCGTCATTGGCGTTTTCTTCCCTGAGTACACCATGATTTTTATACTTGCGCCTGTGTTGGCTACGGCAGTTGTCAGCATTGTTTATTCTTACGTCGTTTATCAGAAAATTGTCAAGGTTTAACTTCTGCCCTGGCTCTGACGGAAGCCCTGAGAAACCCGGTAATAGTAAGAGCCAACATCCAGAGGAGTATAGAAACCAAAATGGTAATGGCTGCAATCAAAACCCCGGGTGGCGCAAATGTTCCGAATCTAATTAGCGTATAAAACAGGTTAAAACCGAAAAGACTCTGTGCCACAATATAAGCCAATGTGGAGATAATTGCCAGAAAGACCCATGGGGTAACAGGAACCACAAAAAGCCATAATTTCATTGTTTTTCCGACACGAGGCGGTGCCATTTCCCGTCTTTGGTAACGGTTAATTATGTGCCATTGCCACCACAAATAGGGGATAAGACCCAGTACCAGAATCAAGGCTAATATGACCGCAATAAGCGCAATTTGGTCAATTGCCGCCCACGATGCCCACCATGGTGATGAGGGTAGTTTAAGTTCGGAACCCATCAACATCCCGGCAATCCCCAGAGCAATGCTGTGAGCATTTTTGCTGGTTTGGCTATTTACCAGCATGACGATTCCCTGTTTTCTGTCAGGCAGGATAATCATCTCCGATAGGAAGTTAGAAGTATCGCCGCCATGCCATATCACTGCCTCCCCCTTCTCTGTCTGCCCGACAAACCAACCCATAGCATAGCTTGCTTTATCACCATCTTTAATCAGGTCCACACCCGGCGTGTGCATCATCTCAATGACTCCAGCAGGAATAACCTGTTGATTATTCAGGCATCCGTTGTTCATATTCACGATTAACCATTTGCCCATATC
Source organism: Dehalococcoidales bacterium (assembly GCA_028712845.1). The sequence goes on from JAQTPO010000032.1 coordinate 7,383, forward strand.
TTCCGCTGAGGACATTACCCAGCCTGCCGGCTGGGCACTTTGGTATATCGGTGTGTTTCTGGTAATTACTTTGCCTAACATCATCTGGTGACCATCAGCGCGGTCAAGGCTGGCGGCTACTTCCGGTTTCAAGGTGGAATTATTCATACCTAGTGGTGTGAAGATTCGTTCCTCCACAAAATCATCGAAAGATTTGCCGCTGACCCTCTCCGCGAGCGCTCCCAGCAGAGCGTAATTCAGGTTTGAATATTCAAAAGAGGAGGCAGTGTCCCGGTCCGTGTGAATGCGCGTCATCGATGCCACTAAATCTTTCATGGCATTTGGTCCCTGATGGTATGCCAGTGGGTCTGTAACATTTCCTGGAATGCCGCTGGTCTGGTTAAGTAACTCCCGTACTGTTATTGCATCCGATGCTTGCTCATCCGCCAATTTGAACTCAGGGATGTAGTATTTTAAAGTCTGGTCGAGGTCGATCTTGCCATCATTCCATAGTAAAAGTACCGCCATTGCGGTGAATGATTTACTGCAAGAAGCCAGGTCAAAGATAGTTTGTGGAGTAACCTGAGTTTGTTTTTCGATACTGGCGGACCCAAAACCTTTAAGATAGGTAATTTCTTTATCATTCACAATAGCCACAGACATGCCAACGATGTTTTTTTGTGTCATTTGCTCACGGATGTACTGGTCGATTTCGGTGGATAATGGCTCAGTGTTTTGTCCGGAAACGGTTTGAGCGCCGGCAATAACCGGGGCAAGGAAAATTGCTAATGCCAGTAATGAACCGGTGATAACCTGTAATTTTGCAGTGACAATCTTCTGTTTGCGCATTTTTAATTTGTACGTGACTAGTCTAATGTAATACTTTTTAGTAAGTCGTGTCAAAATGCTTTATGAGTTAGTTGCTGTCAAGGGAATGTCGGTAAGCAAAGAAAAGAGAGACTATGTTCATAAAGTTGGCGTCTCCGTTATCATTCTAAGTAGGTTAACCCAAGGATGCGAGGCATGCGGGCCGCAGAGCGACGGTAGTCCAGCCTGCAGCCAAGTATCCGGTTCCTGCGTTGAAAGCCGGGTCACGATTCTGTGCACTTTCTTTTTTGGAAGGTTTAATGGTGGAATAGCTGACATTTTATCAAACAGCCAGTTAGTGAGCTTTCCTTCAAGGACAAGGAAACGTATGCAGAGCAGTCGGCGGATACCCTTTAAAGACCAACTCATACCTTGATTCTTCATTCTTCTGGCGACCAATTTGTCTACATTACCTTCCATAGCACCTGTACGTCTCAGCCCCTTACCTTCTTCGCCAAGTTTCATTCGATAATCCGCTATCCCGTCACGGTCTCCGCCGCCTTTTGTGCCTCCGATAGGGTATCGACGACCTGTCCCTTGGCGACATCTTCGGCAGAAATCCCCAGGGTGACCTTTTCGGCGCGTAACGATGTGGCTATCTGGTTGTTTTTTGCGTAGCCCATACCGACGAAAGCTCCACCAACTCCCAACCCTGCAATTCCAAGAAGCAAGACTATAACTGACATGGTTCTAATAGCGTTCATTTTGCCCCCTCCTAATTATCACTGATTTAGTAATGATTAGATTATAAGCAATGTCTTTACCTTCGAATATGATATTAATCACATACCCTGTTCTTTTCATTGTTTATGATGTATTTGCAACATCTGGCTAAATGTAGTAGCCTAAGTCAGATTAACCTGTCTCTGTGGCCCAAAAGAGGTACGCAATGGCTGAGAAACTAGACTCGGAGAAAGCTACCAAAACACGTATCCCCATTACAGGGATGACCTGCACCAACTGCGCCGCCACAATCGAGAAAGGTCTGGCGGAGACCCCCGGCGTGGGTAAAGCCAGTGTCAATTTTGCCTCAGAAAAAGCGGCTATTGAATACGACCCTGACAAAATCAGCCTTTCCAAAATCAAAGACACCATCTCGGAGTTGGGCTATAACGTGGCGACAAAAAAGTCCATCTATCCGGTAGGCGGGATGACCTGTGCTACGTGTGTCACTCATGTCGAGGAGGCGCTGAACGGTGTTCCCGGTGTAGTGTCCGTCAATGTCAATCTGGCTTCTGAAAAAGCTACGGTGGAATACCTGGAAGGCACGGAATCCGCCGACCTCAAGAAAGCGGTCGATGATGCCGGCTATACATTGGGCAAAGAAATGGAAACTCTGGAGGATGTTAGCGATACATCGCAGAGGGAAGTCCGTAAGGTTAGAAACAGGTTTATCGTTGCGGCTATTCTGACTATACCAATTGTTGTGATGATGTTTACTCCCATGTTCAAGGGGATGGAATACCTGCTCTGGGCATTGGCGACGCCGGTGCAATTCTGGGCAGGCTGGCGCTTTTATAAAGGCGCCTGGGGTGCTCTCAAACACCGCACTACGGATATGAATACGCTCATTGCGGTTGGTTCATCCGCTGCTTACATTTATAGTGTTGTCGCGGTCCTGTTTCCCGGTGTTTTTACGGTAGGTGGTTTGACTCCCCATGTATATTTTGATACCTCTTCGGCAATAATTACACTTATCTTACTGGGGCGATATCTGGAAGCCAGGGCAAAAGGGCAAACTTCGGAAGCTATTAAAAAGCTGATTGGTCTGCAACCGAAGACGGCGATCGTTATTCGTGATGGACAGGAGAAACAAATCTCGATAGAAGATGTGCTGGTGGGAGACATTGTTCTGGTCAGGCCCGGCGAGCGCGTGCCAGCGGATGGCATTCTTCGGGAAGGCTATTCCAGTCTTGACGAATCGATGATTACCGGCGAAAGCCTCCCTGTGGAAAAGAAGGTCGGCGATGAGGTCATTGGCGCTACCATCAATAAAACCGGTAGTTTCCAGTTCGAAGCGACTAAAATCGGCAGGGATACCACCCTCGCCCGTATTGTCCGCCTGGTGGAAGAGGCGCAGGGGAGCAAAGCTCCGGTGCAGAGACTGGCAGACGTCATTGCCAGCTATTTCGTCCCGATTGTAATCAGCATTGCCATTGTTACCTTTCTCATCTGGTTTTTTATCGGACCCACACCGTCTCTAACTTATGCCTTCCTCAACTTCGTGGCGGTACTGGTCATTGCCTGTCCCTGCGCTCTGGGTCTGGCTACGCCGACGGCTATTATCGTTGGGACCGGCAAAGGCGCCGAACAAGGCATTCTCATCCGCAGCGCCGGTGCGCTGGAACGCGCGCACAAAATAAATGCCGTTCTCCTCGATAAAACAGGCACATTGACACAGGGAAAACCGGCAGTAACGGATATCGTTGCCGCCGCAGGTTATTCAAAAGAAGAAGTCCTCCGTCTGGCGGCTTCTGCTGAAAAGAACTCGGAGCACTCTCTGGCAGAAGCAATCGTCAAAACTGCAACCGAAAAGAGTATGGAATTAACACAGGCAACCGACTTCAATGCTATCCCGGGGTTTGGAATTGAGGCGGTAGTAGATAACAAAAGACTTCTGCTTGGCAACTTGAAGCTGGTTCAACAACGCAACTTGCCTTTGAACGGACTTGACGCACAGGCAAACGGCTTGTGGGCACAGGGTAAGACAGTGATGTTCCTGAGTATCGAGGGACAGACGGCAGGCTTAATTGCTCTGGCGGATACCATTAAACCGGATGCCGGAAATGTTGTGAGGCAACTGCATAAAATGGGTATCGAGGTGGCGATGGTCACCGGAGATAATCAGAGGACGGCGGAAGCAATTGCCAAACAGGCGGGTATTGACCGTGTCTTTGCCGAGGTCCTTCCGGAGCACAAAGCAGATGAGGTCAAGAAACTCCAGGGCGAAGGTAAAATAGTCGCTATGGTCGGCGATGGCATTAACGATGCCCCTGCACTGGCGCAGGCGGATGTGGGGATTGCCATCGGCACGGGCACGGATGTGGCAATGGAGACAGGTGATATCACGCTCATCCGTGGCGAACTGAAAGGTATTGTTACCGCTATTGCGCTGAGCAAGCGGACGATGCGGACCATCCGGCAAAACCTCTTCTGGGCTTTTGCCTACAATACGATTCTTATTCCGGTTGCGGCGGGTGTTTTGTATTTAGCTTTCGGACATGGTGGCGTGCCGTCGGGTCTGCATTTTATCCTTGGCGAGCATGGTTTCTTAAACCCGATTCTGGCGGCGGCGGCAATGGCATTAAGCTCCATTACCGTGGTGATGAACTCCTTGCGGTTGAGAACATTCAAACCCGCGAGGTTTTAACACGGTGGGCAAAAGGTAGCACAGGCGTCTCGCCTGTGCAGATGGGGGAGACATATCACCGACAGGCGGGGACGACTGTCGCACCATAGGCGAGGAGATTGGTTTTGCAGGGTCGGGTTTCGAACCCGACCACCGTTGAACTTATTTTTATAGGTTTATCTTGAGTTATAAGTAAATTATTGGAGGGCATGAAAATGGCGATTGACCCGGTTTGCAAAATGACAGTCGATGAGAAAAAGGCGGCGGCAACTTCTGACTACAAGGGGAAGAGATATTACTTCTGTGCGAAGGGTTGTAAGATAGCTTTTGATAAAGCCCCGGAGAAGTATCTGGCGAAGAGCTGATAGATAGTCTCACCTGACCGGAAAGGTCGGGCTGTTGAGCCTTAACTTACTCTCTGGAGATTGCCGATGGTAAGAATAAAAGACTATTTTACTAATATGTCCGTGCCGATGCCTTTGCACCGGAAGCTGTATCTTGTCTTCCGTAATGGCATGATTAGAATACGGAAAGGGCAGGGTTGCTGCGGGCATCACGGTGAGCCGGGCTGCTGACAGGTAGAGTCAAATGCTCCGGTCGAGGAGCACAAACACTGTAATAGGCGAAAAAACTGTGACTTCCGAGCCTGATAAACGCTTTAGTTTAGGAGACAACTGCCGGCTCCATCTCAAGTGTTATTAAAAGAGATGGATTCGATGCCAGGTCAAAATCAGTAAGGTCTTCGCCCTCGATATGTAAAGCGACCGCTTCCTGAAGGTTAGCAATGGTCTCGTCGAGTGTCTTACCCTGCGTCACCACGGCGAGTTCCAGACATTCAGCGATATAGTATTTTTCACCACGATGAACGAACGCTTTAATTGTATGACGCATATCTCCCATCTCCCGACAAATCTGAATCCATTATTAGCATCATGACTCTAGCATACAGCCACTTTTACGTCAACTTCTGTCATCATAGCTCAAATTATTATAGGGTGCAGCCGAGATGAAACCTGCTCTATATCTTTCTACTTCGGCAGTCTCTGCAAATAGCGGTGTGCCTGAAGAGAAGCTTTAGCGCCCTCGCCGGCGGCAATGACAATCTGCTTCTCCGGTATAGTGGTAACATCGCCGGCGGCAAAGAGCCCGGATATTTCTGTTTCGCAGGAGCAGTTGACAGGCACTTCGCCTTGCTGGTTCAGTTTGATTAAATCCCCGACCATATCGGAATTAGGTACCAAGCCAATCTCGATAAACACGCCGGTAACATCCAGTTGTTGGATTTTGTCTGTCTTGATGTCTTTGATGACGATGCCTTCCACCAGGTCTTTGCCCAGAATCTTTTCTGTCTGATGCTCCAGATAAATCGTCAGGTTTTTAGCATCGGATAGTTTTTCAACGAGGATGGGGTCGCCGGTAAGAGGCGTGACCGATACCAGTTCCACGTGCTCGGCGATTTTTACCATATCCAGCGCCGCTTCGAGTGCTGAGTTACCGCCGCCGATAACTGCCACTTTTTGACCGGCGAAAATGGGACCATCACAAATAGCGCAATAGGTCACCCCTCTGCCTGTCAATTCCATTTCTCCCTGCACATTTAGTCGTCTGGGACGCTTGCCGGATGCTAAAATCACGGCTTTGCTTTGGAATCTATCCCCGGATTCTGAAATGACATCAAACCCGCCGCTAATTTTCTTTACCTGCGAGACTTTTTGCCCCAGTTTCTTATCGATAGGGAACTGACTGACCTGTTGCTCGAACTTGGAAATCAACTCGTGCCCCTCGATGAACTGATAGCCAAGATAGTTTTCCACGCCGGTCGTCCAGTTTACCTGCCCGCCGATATCACTGGTGATGAGAAGCGTGTTCAACCGTTTACGTGCGGCATAAACAGCCGCCGCCAGCCCGGCGGGACCACCGCCGACTATTATTAGTTCATACATAATAATTCCCATCCCGCCAGGTCAAGAAATCAGCCCATAAGGTATCACTTGCTTAGGGCTTTTATGATTACCATTGCGAGCAGAGCGAAGCAATCTCCGGCTAAATAGCAGAGTATGAGATTGCCACGTCCCGACTTCATCGGGACTCGCAATGTTTTCCTTCTTTTCTTTGCCATCAAAGGCAAACATAACCATCCGAATTTATTTTGCCAGCAATTCGTCGATTTTTGCCTGATTAAACCCTACGATGACTTCTTCTCCAATCACGATGACAGGGACAGCCATCTGTCCTGATTTTTGAATCATCTCTTTGGCTTTTTCCCGGTCCTTGCCGACATCGTAATCCGCGTAAGAAAAACCCTTGCTCGAAAGATACTCTTTCGCTCTAAAGCACCATGGTCAGGTTGTGGTTGAATAAACAGTGATGTTCTTCTTCTGTTCAGACATTTTCATCCTCCGGTTTTGATTTTGTAACTCCCGATAGCGCCATATTACGTTACAGCTAAATATATGTCAAGGGAATTTAATATGCTGTGATTATTATCACCTTCGAACTGCCAGCAGTCAGCTTTCAGCTAATTCAGACTGATGGTCGAGCCGTCGGCAGTTTTCACCACGTCAATGCGCGCCGGGAAAGCATCCCGCAGTTCCTCGACGTGAGTAATCACCAGGATTTTTTCAAAATCATCCTGAATGGAGTTGATGGCTTCCTTCAGTTTTTCGATACCGGCGGCGTCCTGTGTGCCGAAGCCCTCGTCGATGATAAGGGTCGGGAGCGGCGCCCCGGCTCTTTTCGCCAGCAGACGGGATAGCGCAATACGGATGGCAAAATTAATGCGGAAAGCCTCTCCGCCACTGAACATCTCGTAGTTTCTGGTGCCCAGTTCATCCGATATTTTGATTTCCAGAGTTTCGGCGACATCGCCCTTTTGCGTTTCTCGCTGGGTTTCAATTTTAACGTGCATCCGGTTGTCCGTCATCTTCGCCAGCAGACGGTTAGCTTCGCTCTCTATTTCAGGGAGAGCGGTTTCGATAAGCAAAGCCTGTATGCCTTTTTTGCCGAAAGCCTCTGCCAGGTCACGGTAGATTGCCGCTTCCTTTGCCATCAGGTTCAACTGTTTTTCTTTTTCGGACTTTTCCGCTTCCCGCCGGGTAAAATACTCCAATTTCCCCTTAATTCCGCCGATTTCTTCCTGAGCCTGTTTTTGCCTGGCAACCAGTTGTTTGAATTCAGATTCTGTCTGTATCAGTTCATTCGAGACCTGCGGCAATACAATTATTTCTCCGGACAGCTCCTGTTTTTTCTGGTTATCTGTTTTTAATCCCTCATGCAATTCGGCAGACGCTTTTTCCGAACGGCTGATGTCTGCTCTTTCCTGATTAATCAGTCTATCGGCTTCCTCTAATCTACGTTTGGGGACTTCATATTTTTGCAGACTCTCGAGTTCCTGACGTGCCTGCTCGTGAGTTTGCGGGTTATAATCGAGGTCGGCTAACTCGGCTGAAAGCTGTTTCAGGGTTTCCTG
>JAQTPO010000033.1 GCA_028712845.1 Dehalococcoidales bacterium
GTCGGGGCTACTATTTTTTAGCGTAGAGTAACATCGCCGGCCATAAATTTCATCAGGCTACCATCGGGACTACGTAACAGCAGACTGCCATCATCCGCTACTGACTCGGCGGTGCCTTCATAGACATCCTCACCTGACCGGACACGGACGTTTTTGCCCAGTGTTATCAGGTTATCTTTCCATTCCAGTAAAAGCGATTCGCCGGATTGCATACGCAGATATAATGCTTCCATTGCAATAAAGAGGTTACGTATCAGGTCAAGACGTGATACTTCTTTGCCTGATTCATCTGCGAGGCTGGCGGCGATTGGCGCTATTTCCGGGTAATCTGCCAGCCTCATATTGACATTGATGCCGATGCCGATAACAGCATAATCCACTCTGTCCGGTTTTGCCTGGCTCTCCAGCAGAATTCCGCAGACCTTCTTGCCTTTGATGAGCACATCATTGGGCCACTTAAGCTGGCATTTAAGCCCGGTTGTGGTTTCAATGCTATGCATTACCGCCAGCGATGCCAGCATCGTGAGATAATGCAGGTGTGCTTTGACAGGATAGAATACTATCGATACGGCAATATTACCTGAGGGAGAGACCCACGCCCGTTTCAAGCGTCCTCGTCCGGTAGTTTGGCGGTCGGCAATTACAGCCGTGCCTTCCGGTGATTTTTGCACTGCCTGCTGACAGGCAATATCGTTCGTTGAGGTCACGCTGGGATAATAGAGAACATTTTGCCCGACAAAATGCGTGGTAAGCCCACGGGTGATAAGTGACGAGTTCATCTCTTCGATAGACATAAATTAACTATACACCTCAAAATTGGGTATTGACAAAAATAAAAAAGTGCTATATCATTGGCTAACTTTATTTTGAACGAACGTTTAATAGGTGGATTGAAAATGTTTCGGATGTCTAAATGATTCAAGAGATACGTACTTACAGTAAGGACAAAAACCTGGTAGCGGAGCGGAGGAGAGAGATAGTGCTCACTGCTGCCAAGCTCTTTCTTCATAAAGGCTATGGACTGACCACTATGCGTGAGTTAGCCCATAGTTTAAATTTAAGTCCCGGCGCACTCTACCACTACATAGGCTCTAAAGAAGACATTATACAAATGATAATCGATTTCAGTAGTGATATTCTCAACGACCGTTTGGAAAAAACAAGTGATGCTATTAAAAACCTCCGTCCGGCAGAGGCTCTTGCAAAAACCCTGGAGTTGAATATAGCGCATGTGGACCAGTATCGCCATGTAGTAATTGTAATTCACCAGACCCCTTTGTCAGCCGATTTAAAAGGACGCGAAGAGATATTTGAAAATGTAAAGTGTTCTATAGCTTTCTACGAAGATATCTTGCGTAAAGGTGTGGAAGCGGGTGAATTCGATATTGATGATGTGCATGCATGTGCGTCCACTATATCCCAGACTGCCCAAATGTGGGCGACAAGGAGGTTCTTTTTCAGGGAATATTCCATGGAAAAGTATATTGTGGAACAGACCCGGCTTGCTATGCGCATGGTTGGTGTGGATAGCAACATCCCTCACGTCAGTAATGGTGTTGTTAAACGAAAGGAAGTGACTATGAGCGGACAGGTGATAACATGAGTTCATCTATTATCAGCCATAGGTCTGTGATAAGTAACTGTGATACAATGGGATGGTTTTACCGTCAGTTCCCTCGTGTACGAGGGTTGACAAATACTTTTATTGTGATATACTACCCCTAATTCGTCTCATTATAGTACGAATTCATATGAGAATAAGGTGATGGACACGGTTATTAGCCCGAATATCAACGCTCGATAAGGGGAAAACAGGTCAATGCGGTCTTATCTCATAAGAAGATTACTGTTAATTATTCCTACCCTCCTGATTGTCAGTTTGCTGGTATTTTTCATCAGCCGTTCAATCCCCGGCAGTGTCATCGATATGATGATGTCACAACAGGAATTTGCGACTGAAAATACCCGCGAAGAGATTGTACACCGTCTTGGGATGGACGTCCCTATGTATGTTCAGTACTTTCGCTGGATGGGCACCGTTTTGCAAGGTGACCTTGGCCAGTCATTGTGGTCGAACCGCCGTGTTGTCGATGAGCTGGCTCTGAGATGGCCGGTAACCCTGGAACTTGCCGTCATGGCGCTAGTAACATCGCAGCTTATCGCTCTACCCATAGGCATCTATTCAGCCATACGGCAGGACACTATCGGCGACTATTTTAGCCGTAGTTTCGCCATCGCCTGTATCGCCACACCCAGTTTCTGGCTGGGGACACTGGTGATGGTATTTCCCTCAGTCTGGTGGGGATGGTCGCCACCTATGAGTTATATTCCGTTTGCAAGAGACCCTGCGGGTAACATCGTGCAGTTTATTATCCCCGCTTTTATTCTGGGCATGGTGCTATCCGGGTCAACTATGAGAATGACAAGAAATATGATGCTGGAAGTGCTCAGACAGGACTACATCAGGACAGCATGGTCAAAAGGACTCAGGGAGAGGTCGGTAGTAGCGAGACATGCACTGAAAAATGCTCTGATGCCGGTCATTACTGTGGTAGGACTACAGATACCAATTGTGATGGGAGGCTCAATTGTTCTGGAGCGTATTTTTGTCCTCCCCGGAATAGGAAGTCTTCTGATAGAAGTTCTGGTTCAACGAGATTATTCCATGCTTTCCGGTATAAATCTGGCTATGGCTTCCGTCGTGCTGATAATCAATTTGTTGGTTGACCTGACTTATGGCTACCTTGACCCCAGAGTTCACTATAAATAGGAGAAGGATTACCCATGGTTGACGATATAAAGATACCTCCCAAACAGGTAGCTGTTAAAAAGAGGCGTTCCTTCTTTGCTGAATTGTGTATAAGGATGGTCAAGGAGAAACCTCTCGGCACCATCGGTGGTATCATCGTTCTCATTTTGTTGCTGACGGGTATTTTTGCCAACTTTATTGCACCTTACGGTATGAACGAGGTTAATCTTTTTGATAGGCTGGAGGGTCCGTCGAGCAAATATTGGCTCGGCACGGATGGTTCGGGGCGGGATATGTTCAGTCGCATTGTTTATGGGGCTCGTATTTCTATGATAGTCAGTTTGGGTGCTACTTCTATTGCGGCGGTGGTGGCTAATATTATCGGTATCAGTTCCGGATTCCTCGGGGGAAAATTCGATATTATAATACAGAGATTCGTGGATGCATGGATGTGTTTCCCATCACTTTTCCTGATTCTGAGTCTGATGGCTGTCATGGGACAAGGGCTGTTTCAAGTAGTAGTGGTTATAGGAATGCAGATGGGTATATCCGGTTCTAGGGTTATACGAAGTGCTGTTATCGGCATCAGGCAAAATGTCTATGTAGAGTCGGCAAGAGTGATTGGTGTGCCTACGGGAATGACACTCCTCCGTCATATCTTGCCAAATATTATGGCGACGGTGATTACCCTGTTTTCGTTAAATATGGGAACGGCAATTCTGAATGAGGCTACTATCAGCTTCCTCGGATTCGGCGTTCCTCCACCGCAACCCAGCTGGGGTGGTATGCTCAGTGGCACTGGTAGCAAATATCTGCTCCAATCCCCATTAATGGCTGTCTGGCCCGGTTTATGTCTGGCTATCGCAGTATTTGGGATGAACATGCTGGGAGATGGTATCAGGGACATACTGGACCCGAGGCTCAGAGGCGGCATTGGCCGCTATCATGGCGTAAAAGTGAAAAAGCCGCTACTTGAGACTAAAAAATGAGAAATTTCTTGAGAATGGTTGTTTAATCGTAACTAAATAAAAATGGAGGAAAGGATGAAAAACAGAACCATATGGGTAGTGGTCAGTTGCGCAGTGGTCATAGCTATGCTATTGACATCCTGCGGTAAAACTGTAGAACCTACCACTACGACCCCCACTACGGTCCCTACTACTACCTCTACTACCGCGGCACCAACCACAGCACCGGTTACCACAACCACGGCACCGACAACATCAACCACAGCGGCAGACGAGCCCAAATATGGCGGGATTTTCAACCACATCAACTACAGAACAGCCCTGAAAACACTGGATCCATTCCAGGCGGGACTTGCCTTCGACCGGATTGGCAGTTTCTATTATGAGAGACTGGGAATAGGCGACTGGGCGAAAGGTCCCGGCGGCACCAATGAGTATGATTTTCCTCATTACCAGTGGACTCCCGATAATATTATCAAGGGCACAGTAGCTGAAAGCTGGGAGTTCCCTGACCCCCGAACTACTATTTTCCACATCAGACAGGGAATCAAATTCCATAATGTTCCGCCGGTAAACGGACGGGAACTGGACGCTAATGACGTGGCGTACAGCATTAATCTGGCAATGTCAAAACCGATCATCGGACAGGACTGGCTTAGCCTAAAAATAGACGAGGTAAAAGTTCTGGATAAGTGGACCGTCCAGATTCATGTTAAAGAAGACAACGCTTTGACATTCTTTGCATGGACTGCCGGCAGTACTTTCTTCATACTGCCACATGAGATGATCGAGAAAGGCGGCGGCAGCCTGGGAGCATGGAGCGATTCCTGCGGCACCGGACCGTTTATGGTAAAAGACTTTGTTTCATCAGCTACTGTTACCTTTGTCCGGAATCCTGATTACTATATGTATGATGAATTGCATCCAAAGAATAAGCTCCCATACGTCGATGGCGTCAATATGGCGTTCATCGCTGATTTGACTACTCAACTGGCAGCAGTGCGGACAGGTAAGGACGATATCTACTTTGTGGGTGCAGCGCCATCCGATGCTGCCAATATCAAGAAATCAAATCCCGAGCTACAATCCAAAAAGATATTGCAGCCATACTATACGAGTTTTACCTTCCCGGCGAACTTCGAACCTTATAATAACATTAAATTCCGGAAGGCATTATCCATGGCAATCGACCGCGAAACGATAATCAACCAGTTCTTCCTGGGCGATGCCGTACCGTTGTCCTGGCCGGTGATGGCGAATATGAGTCCATTTACGCCTATCGACCAGATGCCTGCTGATGTCAAGGAAGGTTATACCTATAATCCTGAAAAGTCGAAAGCACTGCTGGCTGAGGTAGGACTTCCTGAAGGCTTTACGATGGACCTGTGGATCTACGGCCAAACATTAGTCGAAGCTTCTGAACTAATGGCATCTTACTGGGATGCTGTTGGGGTGAAAACCAAATTGAATGTTATGGAAACGGCTGTCTGGAACTCCTTCATCTTTGCCCGTAAATGGGAGGGAGCAGCTGTTTACTTCGGCGGCAATGCAATGCCATGGAGCGGAATTGGGAATAGGTTGACCGGCGCATACTGGAACTACGGCAGCTGGAGTGACCTGGAATATGATAAAAAGCTGGCTGATATGTATGCTGAACCGGATGCGACTAAGCGCTACCAGATGATAAAGGAGTTAAACCTGGATTGTGTTTCAGGATGGACCACCGTAGTTTTCCCGACTCCTTACATCACTATCTTCTGGCAACCGTGGGTGAAAGGTTATCACGGTGAAGCAACTCTGCAATCTTTAAGTCATGGGTCAGTAATTGCGCGTGTCTGGCTTGACCAAGCGATGAAGAAATCGTTGGGAAAGTAGTGAATTAGCGAAGAAAAACGACATTTCGTCAGGATAAATGCCTCATAAATTGATGAGGAGAACCAAAGGAGGAGGGCTCAGCCCTCCTCCTTTCTTAATCTTGACACATGGTAGTATTCTCCCGCATAATATGGCGGTGATTGAATATCGATTACAGGGGTGATAACGTGTTTGAAAGGATTGTTGTTCCTCTGGACGGTTCAAGGCTGAGTGCACAAGCGGTTCCTTTTGCGGGTGAAATGGGGAAACGTTTTGATGCTGAAGTAATTCTGGTGCGGGTAATCTCTCCCTCCGGATTGACTATCGTCCCGCAGGCTACCGGCATGGAGAGTGCTATCGCTACTGATATCATCGCACAAGAAGCGAGAGTGAAAGATGTGGACAATGCCGCTAACGCCAAGCGATACCTGACGAACTGGGCACAGGCTCTAAAGGCGCAGGGTATAAAAGCCTCTTATCAGGTTACAATGGGCGTGCCGGCGAAGGCTATTATGGAGCTTGTGGATGCCCAAAAGGCTTCACTCATCGTGATGATGAGCCACGGGCGTGGGTGGTTCAAGCGCGCAATTATGGGCAGTGTTGCTGATGAAATCCTCAGAGGCTCAACTGTTCCTGTACTTATTATCAGAGCGCAAGACCTGGAAAATAAATAATTTTCCAGACTCGTCCGAGCCCCAACTTATATTGCAGGATATTTTCGATGATATTTTTCATGAAAGGAGCATTGATGTATGTCGATGATTAATTCCGTCCTGGGTCCCCTTGATACTAAGAAGCTGGGATTTACCTTGATGCATGAGCATTTGATAGTAGGTTTTCATGGCATACTATCTGAATATCCTGAGTTTATGGTAAATGATGCTTTTGAGAGAATAGTTAGGCGTTTGAAAGAAGCAAAAGAAGGTGGGGTTGACACTATCGTGGATATGACAACCAATGACCTGGGGCGGGATGTTAATCTGATGGCGGAAGCCTCTCGTCGTAGCGGAGTCAATATTATTGCCTGTGCCGGCTGGTGGCGGGATGTGCCGCGCTTTGTCGCTGATTTAACTCCCGACCAGATGGCAAGGGCATTCGTACGGGAAATAGAAGAAGGTATTGCCGGTACTAACATCAAAGCAGGTATTCTCAAATCTGCCAGTGATTTCGAGGGTGTAACGCCTCCCCATGAAAACGGTTTAAGGGCAGTAGCGCGGGCACATAAAATTACAGGGGTTCCTATTGCCATCCATTCATATCATCCGGGACAGATTGCCAGACAACAGCTTCGTATTCTGAGACAAGAAGAAGTTGATATGAGAAGAATCAAAGTCGACCATTCTAATGACACTACCGATATAGAGTTTCTGCTCGGGATACTGGAACGGGGATGCTTTCTAGGTCTGGACCGCTATCCGGGGCGAATGGCCAGTCCTATGGCGCGCACAAAAACATTGAAGGCATTGATCGATGCCGGTTATGCTGACCGTCTTTGTCCTTCTCACGATACCAGTTTAGCCTATGTTCTTCGCGATGGTGAGACTCCGGAAAAAGTAGAGGAAAGCAATCCTCACCGCCTTCTTTATATGAAGAAAACGGTCTTTCCGTGGCTAAGAGAAATGGGTGTGAAAGACTCTGTTATTTCGCGACTCTGTATTGATGGCCCCAGAAATTTCTTCGAGGGTAAATAAGTGACATCAAAAATCTTCAAGCCAATCAAAATCGGCACGCTTGAACTCGGAAATCGCGTTATGCGGTCGGCAACCTGGGATGGTACGGCGGATAGCTCCGGACTGGTTACAGAACATTCGATGGCAATATACCGTGAGCTTGGCGCAGGCGGTATCGGTTTGATTGTTACCGGTTATGCCTTTGTTTCGCCGCTCGGACAGGCAACTACAGGACAATACGGTATTTATAACGATAAGATGATTCACGGTTGGAAGCGGATTGTCACCGCCGTGCACAATGGCGGGGGCAAGATTGCGATGCAGATTGTCCATGCCGGCACTAACTCTGCATATCTTCCTTCGAAAGGCGTTACTTTAGCGGCGGTATCATCTCTGCCTGAACTGACGAAAGCACACCGCGAGATGACCGGAGAAGATATTGAAGGGGTCATCGCTGATTTTGTGGCGGCGGGTTTACGTGTTCGAGAGGCTGGTTTTGATGCTGTGCAGTTACACGGGGCGCACGGTTATTTGATGAGTCAGTTCGTTTCCCCGCTGACTAATCATCGCACTGATAAGTGGGGAGGCAATCCTGAAAATAGGCGGCGGTTCCATCTTGAAGTCGTCCGCCGGTTGAGAAAGGCTTTGGGAAACGATTATCCTATCTTGATTAAATTCGGTGTGCAGGATGATAAAGAGGGAGGGCTTTCTCTGAGCGAAGGTTTGGAGATTGCCGGAGAAATGGAAAAATGCGGGATTAATGCCATAGAAGTCAGTTCCGGTATCGGTTTATCACCAACAGCAGCTAGCGTGAAAGGACTTGAGCCGGTATTTCGTGAGCGAGCGGTGGCTGTCAAGCGAAACGTAAAAGTGCCTGTTGCGGTAGTTAACGGGGTCCGCAGTTTTGAAACCGCAAAGAATATTATTGAAACTGGCGATGCGGATATGGTCTCGATGAGCCGTCCGTTTATCAGGGAGCCGCACCTGGTTTTGCGCTGGCAGAAGGGAGAAACCGCACCCGCCAAATGTATTTCCTGCAATAAATGCTTCCCGATTTTAGTGAAAGAGGGAAAGCTGGAGTGTGGTGATGAAAGACGGTTAAGAGAAGAGAAAAAGTAATGGCTTCCACACACTTACAATCCATTCCGGCGAAAAAATACCCACAGTACCATCATAACTATCATCCACCATCATGTCATTTCCAAACAAGAGACGATTAAAATATTTCATTAACTAATAAATTTCATTCTCCCACTCCGTTACCCGGCTTGCCCAGACATCCGTGACCGCTTTCTCCAGAACTGATAACCGTGGGTCTGGAATCTCCAGTAATGGAGGCAAAAGGCGGTTATCGAACCGTTGCAGGAAAGGACATTGTTTTTGTAATTGCAGGATGGTCGTTTTGGCGCCTCCATAGACCAGATAATCCAGCTTTCCGGCACAAGGTTCGAACTTTTCCCTGATATGCTCACTGACTCTTTCCAGAAAATGGTATGTCTGGTCTTTGCGGCGCCGCTGGAAA
This sequence comes from Dehalococcoidales bacterium, assembly GCA_028712845.1. Next base: position 8,764 of record JAQTPO010000033.1, read on the forward strand.
CGTGCGGCGGATGAGCCGCCCTGTCGGTGCCGGCTGTGTATTAAACCTGTTCCTGTTTTAGAGCCAACCAGTTTCTCTCCGCGGCAAACTCCAATCGAATATGAGCCCAGCCTTACCAGCACGATGCCGATGGTTAAGTCCTGTGCCAGTAACGAAAGAAGCGGCTCCGTATCATAGCCATTCGTGATGTATTTCTCCTTGAGCGGAAAAGGGGGTGAAATAAGATATTTTTGCTTTTCTCCCCAGAAAAGAACCAAACCTGTCCCGGAACTGCCGGCAAGCTTAGTGGCATTCAGAGGAATCGACTGTATCACCGGGATTTTACTGAAAATTGCTTCTATTTCTGCCGAATATATGCCTGCTGGCAGATACAGGGAAATCGCCTTATCGTTCCCTGCTTTCAATTCGTCGAGTAGAGCGAGGATTTTCTGTCTGGTGAGTTTGAAGTTTTTGGCAATCAGCATACTAATTCATCCAGGAGTAATTATAATCTCACCACGGTGACACCGTTACCACCTTCGCCTTTTTCGCCGGGACGGAATGATTTAACCAGCGGGTGTGTACTCAGCAGTTCTCTGACAATTTGCCGTAATGTGCCTGTACCGCTACCGTGCACAATCCGAACCTGCTTTAGGCTTGTCAGACTGGCGTCATCGAGGTACTTGTTCAGCATTAACTCCACTTCTTCAGCGCGTTTTCCCAGCATCATCAGTTCGGATGGCACCGCTTTTGGCGGTGGCGGTCTGATAAGAGGGATGTAGCTCGGTGCAGTACCGCTGCTGGAGGGCACAATTTTTTCTACGCCTCCCAATCCCATCTTGATTCTGGTATGTCCGGCTTGAACTTCTATCTCCCGGTTTACTTCATCCAACTTCAGCACGATGGCTTCCAGATTGGCTTCTTTCAAATAGACCGTATCGCCTATCGCAATACTGTTATCCGGTTCCGTCTCAGTTTCCGTTTCGGGGCTTGTTTGGGGTTGCCATGTCGCGGCTCTGATTTTTTCCTGCACCGAAGCCAGCGTTTTTTTAGTGCGCTCAATCGTATCTCTGGATTTCTGCTTGCGCAGTTCGGTCGCTGCCTGCCGGATTTCCCGCTGTAAGTCAGCCGCTTCACTGACTATCCTGTCCCGTGTTTCCTGGATGACTGTCTTTTCCCGGGTTTTCAATTCTTTGAGCTTGTTTTCAAACTCTTTTTTCAAAAGCTCGGCGTCCCTTTTTACTTTTTCCAGTTCAAGACGGGTGGACTGCGCTTTATCCCGCTCTTCCGTCAGGTGAGACAGCAGGGTTTCCACTTCTTGTGTGCCTTTGGAGAGCATTTCCCTGGCGTGACTGATAATTTCCGCATCGAGACCGAGACGTGCTGCCGTTGCCAGCGCATTACTGCCGCCGGGTAGTCCCACCGTTAAGTGATATGTTGGCGCCAGCGTCACCGGGTCGAAATCCAGCGAAGCATTCTGCAAACCGGGGGTGACGTGAGCAAACACTTTCAGGTCACCGAGGTGGGTGGTGGCAATGGTCGCTGTTGATTTCGAGAGGAAATATAGCAAAATAGCGCGTGCCAGCGCCGAGCCTTCGGCAGGGTCGGTACTGGTGCCCAGTTCGTCCAGAAGCACCATACTCCTGTCCGTGGCACTATGAATGATGCGCGTAATATTGCTGATATGCCAGCTGAATGTGGAAAGCGTTTGTTCGATACTCTGCTCATCGCCGATATCAACAAAAACCCCGTCAAAGACCGGAATCTGACTCTTTTCCGAGGCGGGGATGGGTATGCCAGCCAGTGCCATTAAACTGAGTAAACCAATTGTCTTGAGGGCTACCGTTTTACCACCGGTATTCGGTCCGGTAATCACCAGAATGGAATAATCTTTCCCAATCGTGATGTCTAAGGGCACAGCTCTATCACTCAACAGAGGATGACGGGCATCGAGTAACTGGAGGCTCGGTCTTTGTTCCCCATTAAAGGCAACCATCCGGGGTTCGGTGGCTCTGGCGCGACGGGCGTATTTAGCCTTGGCGAAGATAAAGTCCAACTCCGCCGCCAGCACAATATCTTGATTAATTTCAGCCTCATGCAGACCCACCTCTTTACTCAAGCTGGTGAGAATTCTATCGACTTCACGCTTTTCTTCATTAATAGATTCCCTCAGCTCATTGCCTTCTTCTACTGTTTCCCACGGCTCGATGAAAATGGTGGCGCCGGTATTGGAGACATCGTGGACAATGCCTTTGATGTCTTTCTTGGCTTCAATTTTGACAGGGATGACATATCTGCCTTCACGCTCGGTGACGATTTGCTCCTGAACGATTTTCTGCCCGCCGGGCGACCTGATAAAATTCTCCAGGTTAGACATCAATTGATGCCGCTTGTTGCGGATTTGCTGTCTTACGAATGACAGATGAGGCGAGGCTGAGTCCAGTATTTCTCCGTCAGTTGATATGCATGTATCGATGCTTTTTTCTACAGAGCGCAGTTCCGTAATATTTTTGGCAATATTCCAGATGGATGGAAATTCGGCGGCAAACTTATTGAGGCTGGAATGTAGATAGCGGATGTTAGAAAGAGCCTGCGCAATAACTGACAGAACCGGCGGTTCCAGCACCTTACCTCGCGCTGCCATGCCGACAGCTTCGCGGATATCTTCAATAGCGCCGATGTGAAAGTCAGGCTCTGTTGCCAGTAACTGACGCGCTTCTGATGATTGCTTGAAAAGTAAGGTGATTTCTTCATATTTAAAATTGGGTTTGAGCTCCAGTGCCATAGCGTGACTGGCAGGGAAAGAGGTATAACCCGCGAGAATTTCTCTCACGCGGTGGAATTCCAGCATCTCCAGACTTTTTGTGTCCAATTTTTATCCTCTCGTCATTGCGAGCGAAGCGCAACAATCTCTGTGAGGGGAGGCAACCCCAACCACCCTGAGTTTGCCGCGTCATCCCGATGTAATCGGGATTCCTCGCAATGACATTTTGGCACTTAGTATGACAATACTAGCCAAGCACTTTTACAAAAGATATTGTACCACGTTAATGTATTGTGCTCTAATGAATGACATCTGCCCTTTCGATGGGAAAAAGATTGATACCATCATAGATAAGGGAATATAATCAGGTACGTCAGCATATTGCCAGGAATTATTGTCCGTCGGTGGGTAAGACTATAAAATTAACCTAACGAGATAAGCTGTGGGAAAACGAAAGACGCGCGATGAAAAACCTGTATCCTTTACTATCACAGAAGTATCACGCATAGTGGGCGCCAGACGTCGCCGTCTTGCTTATTGGGACAAGACAGGGGTATTAAGCCCGAGTTTGGAAGTTACTACAGATAAAGGTTTATGCCGTCTGTATTCCGTGCAGGATATTATAGATTTAAAGATACTGTTAAGGTTACGGCAGAGTTCGGTATCGTTACAACGGATACGCGCCAGTTTTCGATTCATCAAAAAGAGCGCTGAGTCATTAGCATCCTCGGTAATCCTGACCGATGGTAAGACAATATACCGGTATCAAGATGATGACCTCCTTGTGGACACATTAAAAGACGGCCAGATGGTATTGCGGATTACGGTCCAGGATTTGATCGCGGAAGTACAGGAAAAAGTTAACGAATTGTCCGCCGATAAAAATGGGACAGCATAGCATTTTCCCGTATGTTAATGGTGAATGATTGCACAAACAGTGGGATGTCTGCTTTCTCGTATATACGACTAAGTAAGGTTGAAGTTAGTAAAAAACCTACAAACTCTCCGCGAAGTTCAGATAGATTTGTGCCGCCTCTACAACCTGAGAGAAATTCACGGATTCTTCCGGCGTGTGTGCTTCTTCTAATCTGCCGGGTCCCAGAATAATGGGGTCAACACCATCCGTCCAGAGGACATTGGCATCGGAATGACTGCGGAAATCCTGAGGCTCCCACGGTCGTGACATTTTCCGGAAGACCTCTTGTAGTTTTTTGACCAGGGGTCTTTCGCCGGAAATACGGTAACCGGAATGCGCTTCCTCGAATCTGAGGATTGCATCGAGTCCGGGGATGTCTTTACCTGCAGTTTCTACCAGGTGCTCTAATTCCGTTTTGAGCGTGTCAATTTTGGAATGCGGCGGCAGGTGCAGGTCAAGATATGCCTCACAGGTATCCGGGACGACGAAGCCGCTGGGGAAGCCGGATAGCTCACGGATGTTATAAACGATGCCGTGTGTGCTGGTGGTGGCATAGACAGTAACTTTCAGGAGGAGCTTCAGCATCGTCTCGATGGCATTTTGTCCGAGCTCAGGCATCGATGAATGTGCTCTTTTGCCCCGGGTTCTTAAAAGGACTTCGAGGTAGCCGTAATGCCCCAGGCAGGCTGTCAGATTGGTCGGTTCACCAACCAGTGCCCAGGGGAAGTTGTACTCACGTACGAGAGTCCTGGCGCCGCTATTGTCTTCTTCTTCCCCGACTACCAGAGCGAGTCCCACCGATGGGAATTTACCCGCTCGACCGTGGAGTACGGTGAAGGTTTCTATCATTGCGGCACAGCCGGCTTTCATGTCAGCCGTGCCTAATCCATAAATTGCGCCTTCTTCTTCATAGAATCCAAAATCATCCAGGTCATAGGCGGTGACAGTATCCAGATGCCCCACGAAGCAGAGGTCGATATTCTCTTCCGGCAGGACCAGAAGGTTGTAACGGTTCTCATCCACTTCCTGTCTGATAACCGGCAATCCCTGTTTTTTTAGATACTGCTCGGTGTACTCAAGAATCTCCTCTTCCTTACCGGATGGACTGTAAATATCCACCATATCTCTGAGGAGGTTCTTCAACCTCTCCGGCTGTATTGCCATCGAATCACCGGTATTCGTCAATTAGTGCCTTCCGAATCGGGTGTTTTCTCTTTTCTTTTCTTTCTTGGTTTCTGGAGTGTCTTGGCAAGCCAGACATGTTGCGCACGTTCAGAGAATCCCATTGCATTCAGGAAGTGGAGCGCGCTTTCATTTTCCGCATCAGTGTCGGCAATCACCATTCTGACGCCGTCTTTTTGGAAATTATCTTCCAGTTTATTGTAGAGACGCTGTCCTAAATTCGTTCTCTGGAAATCTTCGTCAACGCCTATCCAGCTCAGATAGCCGTACTTTTTCCAGGCGGTGCCCTCTTTTTCAATCATATTTGCCAGCACAAAACCAACTATCTTGCCATCTTCTGTTTCTGCTACCAGGCAATACTCCGATTCGGAAGTGAAATAATCTGTTACTTCATACGGGTCCCATGTGCGATAAAGGATAGGAAACTCGTCGCTTGTAAAAAGCATCTCGCCAAGATGGTAAACCGCTGCGACATCATCTATCTCCATTTCCCGAATAGTCACTTCAATCTTGTGCTTCGTTCCGTTATCAGGCAGCATAAATCCTCCGTTTCATCTGTTACCGGCATTGTTTAGCGCTATTTTACGATGTTGATAATACCACTCAAATCAAGCCCCTTGATAATCATGGTTACGGCAATGGCAACCAGTAAAAGGTTGAAGACCTGGGAAACAGCGCTGAGACCACCTTTACCCAAAAAGCCGCTAATACGGTTGCCAGCGAGGAAGGCAATCCATGAGATAAGCAAATTTAAGGCTAGTGACAGCAGTATTATGTATAGCGGATATTCGGTAGCGAGTAAAAGCAGGGTTGTGATAGTCGCCGGTCCTACAATTAAAGGTGTGCCGATGGGGACAATAGCAATCATTTCTTCTTTAACAATGTCCATCCATCTGCCACTTGTTAAATAACGCAGGGAAAAAATCAATAGTACGAGTCCGCCGGCAATTGTAAAAGCTCCCTGCGAGATACCCATTACATCCAGAATAAATTTCCCGAAAAACAGGAATACCAACCCCACAACTGTGGCCGTGATAAGAGCAAGATTAATCAGACGAAATCGCTGTTTGGATGTCATGCCCTCACTCAGGGACATCACAATCGGTATGTTTCCGATAACATCGACCACGATAAAGAGGGGAAGAAATGTAAGGACAAAGGAATGGAAAAAATCATTCATTGCAGTTACCCTGCCCGGTTTAATTTATCCGGTTACTACTACTTGAGTCGCTTGGTGAATATTACCAGGTCATCACCGGATGCATAATAATCGGGAATCTGGCAGACGCTCTGATAATTCAGCGTGTCATAGAACCGTCTGGTCTTATTATATTCCGGTTTGCCTGATGTCTCAACCATTATCAATCTACCATGCATCCGCTTAATATCGTCTTCAGCGTGTTTCATCAAGATACGACCGATACCGTGTCCCTGTTTG
>JAQTPO010000175.1 GCA_028712845.1 Dehalococcoidales bacterium
GCCATAAGGCTGCACAGGAAGTTTGCCATCGAAATCGAAGAAGCCATCCTCGATGTCTTTCTGCACTTTCCCTATGGGACTAAAGTGCAGGTCTTCCATGGTGATTGCTTCAGTTATGGAGAAGCAATCATGCACTTCAGCCATACTTATCTGGTTGCGGGGGTCGGTGATGCCGGCTTCTTTATAAGCGGCTTCCCCGGCGCGCAATGTAGCTTCAACGTGCGTGTAATCGAATTTCGTGTTGTAGTTACCATCACGCGGTGCCATAGAAATCTGTAATGCCTTTATGAATACCGGGGGTTCTTTCCCCTTTCTTAACTTTTTGGCGATTTCCGGTGTGGTGATAATTGCCGCAGCAGAACCATCGCTGACGCCGCAACAATCGTACAGCCCCAGTGGCCATGCAATCATCGGGGCATTCAAAATCTGTTCCATCGAGACTTCTCTCGAGAAGTGGGCTTTGGTATGCCTCATGCCATTCATGTGGCTTTTCCAGGAGACTCTACCGATCATGTGCTTCCCTTCTTCGAAGGTTAGCCCGTAGCGAGCGAAATAGGTGGTGGCGAGCATGGCGAATTGTGCCGGGGGTGGCCCATCATCTGAAGCTAATCCATGTTTGGGACCCTCAACACTACCGTCGCTCAGTCCGCTGATGCCGCTATCCTTGAACTTATCGACACCACAGGCAAGCACAATGTCATAAATACCTGCGGCGACGGAATAAGCCGCATTCCTTAAAGCTTCCGATGCAGTCGCGCAAGCATTCTCGACTCTGGTGACAGGTATGTACTGTAACCGGAGCGGTTCGGAGAGCGTCATGCCGGTTTTTCCGCCGGTAGTACCCACCCAAGCGGCCTGCATATCTTTCGGCTCCAGGCCGGCATCGGCGAAAGCCTCGTAACAAGATTCGACAATTAAGTCGGCAACGCCGGCATCCCAGCGCTCACCGAACTTAGAACAACCCATACCTACAATAGCAACTCTATCTCTGATACTTCCTGCCATATTTAACCTCCTTTTGGTTAATCTCTCACCGGTTTGCATTTCCAGAAATAATTGAATGTTCCACCCTGAAGACCACGGGTTCGGAAAGTCAGTTCTACGCGCATACCCACCTTGATTTCATTCGGGTCGCGGTCGGACATTTCAAACATGCCTCTGCCGCCGCCTTCGAAATCGACGACCGCACGGGTGCACGGCGGGTCAATACCGCCACCGAGGAAGTCATGACTGAAAGTTACGATTTTGCCATTCTTGTCAGCGAATCTGTATGGTTCGAAATCATCTTTAGCCTGACATTCCAGACAAACATGAGCGCGGGTAGAAACATTAGTCATAAAGAGTTGCACGGTGCCGCACTTGCGGCATTTGACACCGTAAAGAGGCAAGCCGAAATGTTTTTCACGCCATTCGGCCGGCATGGATAAACCGGCGGACCGGCTACGCGCTGATGGCGGCTGTGCCAGCAGGCTGCGCCAGAGCATATACTTGCCGTAATTGGTCATTGATTTTTTAATCTGCAGGTGTTTCTGTATTCCGCGGCGGTTCCTGATTTTTTCAATTTGCGGCGTTACTTTGAACACAACCGCGTCTGAGCCGTTACCCCAGTTAACCATAAGAATACGGTCGCCCGCTTTTGCCTGTTCCAGAGCGGAGACGAGAATCATCAGTGTTAAAGGAGTACCGGTATTACCGACGGCGTCAAGCAATGGTTCCTGGATTTGCTGGGGAGTGAAACCCATTACTTTACCGAGTTCTGCGTGTCTTCTGCCACTGACAGCATAGAAACATACCTTGGAAATGTCTTTCTTGGTCAGATTACATTTCTTCAGAACTGCTTCGGCGGCTTCGGCAGGTATTTTGAGGAAGCCCATATCGATACCGAATCTGTCTTCCCATGACCGGATGTTTGTGTCACCATTCATTCTCCAGTAATCGACAAAGTCTTCGGAGCGGGTGTAAGTGCCTTCGATTTCGACAGCTACATCTTTGTCACCGATGAGGAGAGCGGCAGCGCCGTCACCCACATACTGTTCGTTTTCCGAGTTAGCTCCAGCCAGACGTATGTCGGAGGAAGCCACTAACACGCTCTTCAGCGAACCGGCTTTTACTGCATCCGCTGCAGCCAGTATGGCGGATGTGCCCGCGCGCAAGCAGTTACCGAAATCGGTGTTACGAGTTTCTGCCCGGCAATCCAGAGCCGTTGCGACTATTGTCGAGTTCAGCCTTTCCGAATAAGGCGCGGTGGTCGTGGCGTAGAAAAGGGCATCTACTGTTTTCGGGTCAGTTCCCTTGAGGCAATCGATGCCAGCAGCGACTGCCATCGTGATGGGGTCTTCATCAATGCCGGCTACTGCTTTCTCACCCTTGCCGCCGCCCCCACCCCACGCTGCACTAATAACACTTCGTGGTAGACGATTGTACGGTATGTACGCACCGTATGATGTTATACCAACCATTTTCCCTCCTTGACTTTATAATAACCCAAGACATTGGTATTTTACCCTCAAGCTGATAACGATGTCAAATTTTCAAAAGTACACATAGCCGGCGAATTGGTAATGCTTTTCACAAAACCTATCGCGCCTGACTACGCATTCTGGCTAATGGATTGTTTTATATCCCTGCAGTAATGCATCGGGCACTTGTTTAATCAGTTCATCAACTGTCCACAAGCCGTCATTTTTATCCAGCGCAGCGATTTCTTGCGGGTCTGAATATCGCCCGATATGCCCTCCGTGTACGCCGAAAACCGTACCGCTGATATTAGCGGCGGCATCAGTAGCCAGGTAGGCAATAAATGGCGCCAGTTTTTCCGGAGTCGGTTGCTCTGCTAGTGTTGGAGATTTTCCGGGTATATTTTGCCGGTTAATAAAAATAATCAAATCGATGACAGCCCTTGTCAGTGCACCCGGAGCATAAGCGTTACAGGTTATGCCGTACGGGAATACTTCTCTCGCTACAGACCTGGTAAAGCCGACAACTCCGGCATTGGCGGCGGCATAATGCGAAAGACGGTTCTTGTCCAGTCCTAACCAGGCAGTCGAAGTGCAGTTTATTATTCGCCCCCACCTTTGCTTCATCATTAGTGGGAGAGCATGGTGGATAGTATTAAAAGAACTCCTGGGTTTATTGCCGTTAACGTGGTCCCATTCCCGCTCTGTCATTTCCCACGAGTAAGCTTGTCCGAAAGTGCCGGCATTATTGACTACTATATCTATCTTGCCGAAATTATCTACCGCGGTCTGTATCAGTTTGCCGGCGGTCTCGAAGTCTCCTACATCACCGTAAAAAGGCACTGCCTTACCGCCCATTTTGATTATCTCACTGGCCACTGTTTCAGCATCCCCGCTTAACTTCGCTGCAAGCTCTTTTTCTTCTTTAGTCATCGTTGCAACAAAGGAATCGTCTAAAACGCTGAGACCGGTGGACCCCTTTTTCCGGTTGTTAGTGACTACGGCGGCGCCTTCCTGCGCTAGAGCGAGGGCGATGGCTTTGCCAACCCCTTGTCCTGAGCCGGTGACAACTGCTACTTTACCTTTTAAGTTGTTGGGCATATTTCCCCTCCGAGCATATTTTGTTTTATGAACATGAGCAGCTAACAGTATAGCAATAATT
>JAQTPO010000176.1 GCA_028712845.1 Dehalococcoidales bacterium
GGTATCTTGTCAGTCAGAGGATGCGATAAAATCTCTCTTTGCAACAAAGGGGGTAATGAAATCAAGGGATATTGACAGAATTAATAACGACGCTATCTTGAAACTAGCAGAATCAATTGACAAGGCTATTGAAAAAGTAAGATAGGAGAGATATGAAAACCTGTAGTGTTTGTGGAAAAGAAGTAGAAATGAAAAACAAACTGTTTTCTGCAATGGGATTAAAGATAATCGCTGTTATTGATGAGTCGTTATCTAAAGAAGAGGTTAGTTTTTTAAATAAACAATTTGGTGCTTATGATATTAATAAAGAATATAACATCTGCTATGAATGCTGGCTGCGATCACTAGGAGTAAAGCCGGATAGTGAATAAATCAATCCTGCTATCTATCTGTGATGCAATACCGGTCTTATGGCACCACGTATCCATAAAGACTCTTGAAATGTTTGACCGCCAATTATGGTCATACTCTTTGGAGTTTTTCAGGGGCGAAATATCGGACGATCAATTTGAGGCTGATTTTATCGCAGCTATTGAGAATCAACTTACAAGGGCGTGGAATGAGGGTGCTGATGAAGTTGGTGTATTGCCTGAAGAAATGACTGCCGATGACCTTGCTATATTAGAGGGAATTATAAATGATGAAATAGGTTATCTAACTGGTTTAGCGGTTGATATAATCGACATAAAAGAAGACGGTGCAAGCATTGAAGAGTTTCGATCAAAATTCAGACCGCGCATTGACATTTGGGCTTCGAAGTATAATGAGGTAAAAATAAAATCATCTATGCACTTCAATGGCAAGGTTCGTAGAAAATGGGTTTTAGGCGCAACAGAAAAACACTGTCCATCATGCAGTGCACTTAATGGGATCGTAGCCTTTGCTTATGAGTGGGAACAAGCCGGAATAACCCCCGGAGAATCAGGGTCTAGCGTTTTATCCTGTGGCGGATGGAACTGTGATTGTAAGTTGCCTGAGACAGACGAGCGCAGATCACCTAACGCTTTTCAAAGATTGTTGGATATTGCAACTATGGGTAATGTATAAAATGTCAAACTCACTAATAGGTATCGACATTCAAGGGATAGAAACTATCCAGAACAGATTAAACAAACTACCTGGACTTGCTAAAGACATGGGTGTCGAAGCTGCTAATGAGTACATTGTAAATTTAATGCAAGTACAACCACCCGTGCCAAATAAACCTTTTGTATGGTCAAGCGATAAACAACGCAGGTACGTAATGGCTAAAATATCGAAGGGCGGGTATACCGGAAGGACGCAGGAATTAAGGAACGCATGGAAAACAGTAGGGAACGGATATCAACAGATGGTTGTCAACGAAACCCCTTATGCCGATTATGTACAAGGGGATAACCAGATTATCGGACACAAAACAAACAACTGGCAAACGATTTCGAGTAACCTGAAAAACAAGGGCAAGGACATTTTAAAGAGGTTTGATGCTGGGGTGAAAAAAGCACTTAAGAAACTAAAGTTAAATTGACGTATAATAAAAAGAAAAGGATAAACTATGACCGCTCAAGTAGTAACAATTACAGAATCAAATAATGCACAAAGCGCACTCAAAAAGATCGTATGGGATTGGGCTTGTACCGATGGTGGTATCGTAACAGGATCGGTAACTACTTCAAAGTATACCGGACAGGTTGTTAGATTGATTACAAACCCGGATGCTTCAACCGATAACCCCACAGATAATTATACTGTCCAGGTTCTGGATTCTGACAGTGCCGATGTTCTTATGGGTTCCGGCGCTAGCAGGGATACTGCAGACACAGAACAGGTACTAGCTTCGTCTTTGGGCTATGTCTATGATAGCACGTTGACCCTTGAAATTACCGCGGCTGGCGATGCGAAAAAGGGATTGGTAATATTGTATATTCTGCAACAATAGAGTCATTTTAGGAGAGAAAATGAGCAGACAAAAAGGAACGCCAAATAGGAAACGTGAACAACTTGACGTATTGTCACACAGTGAAGCAGATATATTTATTCCTGGTGAACTTGTTGAGTTGCCAGAAAATAAAACCAAAGAAGTATTGTTGATGATCGTTGACGCTCTATACGAAAAAGATGGCAATGCAAAACTATGGGGTGAGATTCGTAAAGAGGTTGAAAAACTATGAGTTTCCAGATAGATGATGAAATAGATGGGAGCCCAAATGAATCACAGTCGCATTATCTAAGTCTAGTGGGCAGCATAACTAATCTATCGCTATGTTCTGCAACCTGTGCCTATGATTTACCAATGACAAATTACAAAAAATCCCAAGCAGCAGAATTGTTGCATGTCTGTAATTGGTGTGGCACAAAATCTAGTGACACTGATTCTCGCGGCAATTGTATTGCTTGCGGGCATCCATTTTAACAATACTTGTAATTAGTAAAAACGTGGTACAATATTCTTAATTGAATAACTTATGTGTAGGTAGGTTGACTGGTGAAGTAACCGAAGCCACATAAGAGACACCAGAGGCTAGTGATAGCGGTGTAGTTCGTAGGCTTTATCCTACTTGCTACGCCGTTTTTGTTTAAGGAGCTACTATGGCTGATGAAAATGATGGTTTGAAAATTGGAGCAACTATCAGTAAAGATACAAAAGGTAAGTTGTCAAAACTAAAGGAAATGTCTCAAGCAATCGCAGCGATGATCGACGAAATGACCCCGATCGATCCAGAAGACACAATTAAGTTACTTGAAATAAGTGATACTGTTGTAACCTATGGTGGCGCGGTAAAAGCCACTACGCTTGAAAATGGTGACGTAAAGCTCGGTGGATATTTAGTTACCTTTGCAGACGAAAACAACCCTGATTTGGAGGGTGACTTCTTTACTAAAAACACTGACTTCGGGGATGCAGAAAAATCAGACGGGTGGTTCCATCATTGTATGCCTTTGAAATATGGAGGGAAATCTCTAAAATATACTGGACAATTACCAGATGTTACGTTAACTAAAGATGATACCGGGGTATTTGCTGAAATCGTTTTAGGGTCAAGGAATAAATACGAAAAACTTTTAGCAGACCTCGGAATGGCTGGTATTTTGGGTTGGTCTAGTGGAACCGCTCCTAATCTTATTACTGAAAAAGCACATAAGAATGGATCGAACGAGATCACGCGCTGGAAACTTGGATTAGACGCTTCACTCACTCCAACGCCAGCCGAGCCGATGAACAGGGTAATCCCGCTTAAATCAATAAGCGATAATTTTGCAGAATTAGTTGACGAGTCAGAGACCGCGCAAACGGTGACAACCAGCGAACCTGCTCCAACAAAATCTATCAAGGAGTTAGATATGACACCCGAAGAAATTCAAGCAATGATCGACGGAGCCGTTGAAAAGGCTACCAAAGCAACCGAAAGTAAAGTTTTGGAAGCCATGAAATCCGCTCCCGCGCCTGACTCAACTGGAACTCCGGTTATTACCGTGACCCATGATGAAGGCGATACACCGTTTGCAAACCTTGCCGAACAGGTAAAAGCCGCTCGTACTTGTCAGTTTGCAAAGGGACGAGAGGTTCAAATTCACCCACGTATCAAAGCCCTTGCTGTAAAAGCTAGTGGAGCTTA
>JAQTPO010000034.1 GCA_028712845.1 Dehalococcoidales bacterium
CGCTGGCAAACCTTGAATGGATGGTGAGCACAGACATCTGGATGAACGAGACCGCGGAATTCTGGAAACGACCGGGAGTAAATCCGACAGACATAAACACTGAGGTCTTCGTCCTCCCGATGGCAGCCTCGATTGAGAAGGAAGGTAGTATCGCCAATAGTGGCCGCTGGACACAGTGGCGTTATGCAGCAGTGGATGCGCCCGGTGAGGCAATACCTGACCTTGAAGCCATAAACGAAGTTATGCTCAAAATCAAAGAGCTTTACAAATCAGATACCAGTCCTCAGGCTAAGATGGTCAAGGATGTGGTCTGGAATTATGGACACATTACCTCTGATGCCGTTGCCAAGGAAATCAATGGCTACGACCTTACCACCGGCAAGTTAGCTGCTAGTTTTAGCTCTCTCAAGGATGATGGTACCACCAGTTCCGGCAACTGGCTATACTGCAACTCATACACCGATGCCGACGGCAATAAACTTAAGAAACGGGATAATGTGGATGCTCATCCTAATAAGATTGGGTTGTATTCTAATTGGTCATGGTGCTGGCCGGTCAATCGACGCATCATTTATAACCGTGCAGCAGTTGACCTTGATGGTAATCCATGGGATGCAGAGCATCCGGTCGTTACCTTTAACCCCGCTAATAATACTTGGGTAGGCGACATTATCGATGGCGGAGGCAATGCCATCAATCTGTCCGCAAAAGGCGCAAAGAACCTGCCTTTCATCATGAATGCAGAAGGCACAGGACGTATCTGGGGCTTTGGGTTGGTAGACGGACCTCTACCCGAACAGTATGAGCCATGGGAGAGTCCTCTCACTAAGAATCCAATGTCCGGGACAATGAATAATCCGCCGGCTTTTATCGGTACTTACATGAACCCGCATGGCACACCCGATAAATTCCCTATCGTCGGTACCACCTACCGTTGCACCGAACACTGGCAGACAGGTATTATGACCAGAAACCTGCCGTGGCTAGTGGAAATGATGCCTGAAATGTACGTTGAACTCAGTGAAGAACTGGCAGCGGAAAAGGGTATAGAGAACGGCAGTAAAGTGGTGGTAACATCTGCCCGAGGAGAAATAAACGCCGTGGCAATCGTTACCAAACGATTACAGCCTCTAAAGGTCGATGGTAAAACCATCCACGAAATTGGTGCGTCATGGCAATGGGGCTACAGCGGCATGTCTAAAGGCGATAGCGGTAACATTCTGACGCCTCAGGTCGGTGATGCCAATACCAGTATCCCTGAATTCAAAGCATTCCTGTGTAATATAAGGAGGGCATAAGATGGCAAAAGGAGTTCTATACGACGCAACCAAGTGCATAGGATGCAGGGGTTGTCAGACAGCCTGCAAACAGTGGAACCAGATGCCATCGACAACCACCCATAACTATGGTACTTATGAGAATCCGCCGCATCTTTCGGCAACGAATCTCACGAAAATACGCTTTACGGAAACAGAAGACAACAGCAAACTACACTTCGTTTTCACCAAGCTCCAATGTATGCACTGTGAAGAACCGGCATGCGTTACGGCCTGCCCTGTTTCTGCTCTACAGAAACATCCTGAAGGTGCGGTAACATATGACGACAAGCGTTGTTTCGGCTGCCGTTACTGTATGACCGCCTGTCCCTTCGGTATTCCATCATTCCAGTGGGACACACCTACACCATGGATACGCAAATGCACCTTCTGCTTCGACCGTCAGAGTGGTGGTTTGAAGCCAGCTTGTGTAACTACCTGCCCTACCGGTGCTCTTAAGTTTGGAGAAAGAGAAGAGCTGCTTGCCGAAGCGCACAGCCGAATTCAAGCTTCTCCTGATAAATATGTTGACCACATCTACGGCGAACATGAGGTTGGCGGCACGTGCTGGTTATACCTCTCCCCTGTTCCATTCGAGAAAATAGGGTTCCCCACACTCCAGACCGAAGCGGTTGTAGTTAATGCAGAACGTGCGATGAGTTATGTACTTCCGGTACTCGGAGGCATGGCAATACTGATGACCGGTCTCTACTGGTATAACAAGCGCCGGGAAGAAAATGCACTGAAAGAAGCCGCGAAAAAAGATAAACAAGAGGTGGCGAAAAAATGACGGATAAGATAGAAAAGAAGCATAAACTTCCGTGGGGTTTAGCAATCCTTAGTGCGCTGGTCTTGACAGGGCTGGTTCCTGCCATACTCCGCTATCTCTTCGGTTTCGGTGCGATGTCAAATCTCAGCGATGGCCGTGGTTGGGGTTTCTGGATTAGCTTTGACCTGTATTGCGGCGTAGCCCTCGCCGCCGGTGGTTTTACATTAGCCGCCATCGTCTATGTTTTCAAGCTGGAGAAATACCACTCCGTTGCCCGCCCGGCAATCCTCACCGCTTTCCTCGGATACCTGCTAGTCATCCTGGCATTGATGGTTGACCTGGGTCAGCCGTGGTTTATCTGGCACATTTTTACCTCTCCCAATATTCATTCACCATTATTTGAAGTCGGTATTTGTGTAGTGACATACACTATTGTCCTGGCACTGGAATTCAGCCCTGCTCTGTGGGAACGACTAAAATGGAACGTACCGCTGAAAATCATACGTACAATTCAGATGCCACTGGTTATTGCAGGCATCTGTCTTTCAACATTGCACCAGTCTTCACTTGGTTCAATGCTCCTTGTTAATGCGGTATCGGTCCACCCGCTCTGGTACACACCGATTTTGCCTATCCTCTTTTTTTGCTCAGCCATTGCTGTCGGTCCTGCTATGGTAATGTTTGAATCCACCTTAACAGGAAAAGCTATGCAACACAAGCAAAACCACGAAGTTATGGAAGGATTAAGTAAAATAGTCAGATGGGTGCTGGTTATCTATCTTGTACTAAAACTCGGTGACCTTATTCTCCGGGGAGACATCGGACTTATCTTCACCGCATATCCTCAGAACCTGCTCTGGTGGGGAGAAATCATTCTCTTTGCAATCCTGCCTATTATCCTTTTCTTCAATAAAAACTTTATAAAGAGCGACGGCAGACTTTTCTTCGGGGCGACGCTGGTCGTTGTCGGTCTGATGTTCAACCGTTTCAACGTCAGCATGTTAGCTATGGCAATTAGACCCGGTTACACCTACTTCCCGCACTGGATGGAAATCGCTTTATCCGCAGGTCTGTTCGCCGATGCCTTCCTGATCATCTGGCTGGCGAATAAAGTCCTGCCGATGGGAGAACACCACGAACCGGCTCACACACTACCCACAAAATAACAGTTTTTGATACATGTAAGAGAAGAGGGGGGAGCACTACATAATTGCTTCCCCCCTCTTTAGTTTTTCAGTTTGTTACAAGCCCTCTACTTATCATCTTTTACAGCCTCTTTATTTACCGGATTTTTAATTTCGCAATAATCCTGCACGAATTTAATGGTATTTTTAGTTATTGTGCCGATTTTTTCAGCAGCTTCACCGATTTGTTTTCTGTCCGTTATATCCATCTCCATCAATCGCAAGCTGACTTGAGATTGAAAACTGTTGAGAGCTAAGGTAATCTGGCTCATATCACACATTACATTCTGAATTCGTTCAATCGGTTTTGACAAAAAGAGCGTGGCTAAATCAACTATTCCAAAACCTGCGGTAACAAGAGACTGAACCGCATCTGTCCCACTTCGGAAAAATGCAAAAACAGGCACTAGAAGAAGGACAATGCCTACACCAAACATGATGACAGAAAGACCCACGATAACCCAAAAGTTAACTGTAAGTTTCATCCGCAGATGCCTCAATCTGAGTTCACCATCGGTAATTGTAAGCATAACTTTAGCCCACAGTTGTTTATTAGCCTCTCTACGTTCATCCGCTTGTAGAAACAACTTCTTATCTATCACCTCGTCATTCATCTTCGTCTCCATTTTGTCATAACGCCCTCAGTGCGTATCAAAAATATACACCTGACATTGCTAGATGTCAATATATTTTACGGATGTCAACGTGACGGAATTTCATGGCAGTAAGATGAGTTAATATGGTAAAATAGCTTCAAGTTTGTAATATAATTTTTACAGTTCACAAGCAGATATTCATCACTACACAAGGAGACATCAGCATGAGTGGCATTCTGGAAGGACTGAAAGTCATGGAATTGGGACACGTTGTCGCCATACCTGCCGCAACAGCGGCAATGGCAGACTGGGGAGCTGAAGTAATTAAAATCGAGCCATTGACAGGTGATATGTCACGCGGCATACTATCCTATTTTACCGAAGAAGAGAAAGCGAGGCTGGAAGACCCGAACTATATCAACTGGTATTACCAATTCCTGAATAGAGGGAAAAGAGGCATAGCCCTGGACCTGAAGACTGCAGAAGGTAAAAAGATTCTCAATAAACTTATAAAGTGGGCAGATATATTCCTCACGAACTATGAAACCGGCACGCTGAATAAATTGGGAGCAGACTACGAATCACTGAGCAAAATTAATCCCCGCATCATCTATGGGCTTCTCACCGGATACGGCACGGTTGGTCCGGACAAAGATGAGCGCGGGTTCGATTTCTCAGCAGCCTGGGCACGTTCAGGGATAATGCACATGTTGGGCGAACCGGGTTGTATCCCTCCTCCACAACGTGGAGGTATGATGGATAGAGTAGCCGGAGCACACATCGTCGGTGGTGTTCTGGCAGGCTTGTACCACCGTGATAAGATTGGCAAGGGACAGAAGATAGAAATTTCCCTGTATCACACCGGCGTTTGGACGCTGGCGGAAGATATACAGCCAACCCTTCTTGGTTATCCACCCGATAAGTTCGAGCGTGCCAAAGCACGCAGTCCGTTATGGAACAGTTATCGCACCAAAGACAGCAAGTGGTTCTGGGCAGCGATGTTACAGCCGGAACTTTCCTGGGGAGACTTCTGCCGTGTGCTCGGCCATCCGGAATGGGAAAACAACCCCACATATAACACACGGGAAGCGCGTTACTGGAGTCGGGAAGAACTAATAAAAAAAATAGATGAAATCATTATCACCAGGACGCTTCAGGAGTGGGAGGCAATTTTCAGGGGTACAAAAGTGATTTATGGAAGGGTGCAAACACCTGCAGAGGTCGTGAAGGACCCGCAGGCATTGGCAAATAATTTCTTTGTTGACCTCCACCATCCTTCATCGAATGCTAAAGTAGTGGCAACCCCGGTGAAATTCTGCCAGAACCCATCTGAAGTACGCTCCGCAGCTCCGGAGGTCGGACAGCATACCGAAGAGGTACTGCTGGAGCATGATTATTCGTGGGAAGATATTGCACGCTTCAAAGAACTTGGCGTTATTCTCTAACCGGCTAAATCCATTACTGCTCGGCAGATTGGAACTCATAGTAAGCGATAAAACGTGATAACGCCCGCGCCGCACTAACCGGCGATGGAAAAGCGGGCACCCCTGCTTTAGTGAGTTTGGTCCATATTTCAGCACCGGCAGCAGCTGTCAGGGGATGATTCGAACGCAGGTTCAATGACACTACTGTCGGCTTGGAGTCATTCCTGCGAGCAAACTCAATTAGATAGTCGTTTATTTCCTTATCCTGTCGTTGACAATTCGATGCTTCGTCAGCCTCATAAGTTCCGACAAAACGGTCGATGAACACCACATCGATATTCGGGTCGGCAGCTGCTGTCTCCATAGCACGGTTCATTGTATTCACGTTCTCTTGCGACTGCCAGATATCCAATGGATTTCTGACGCTATTGCCGGCGAGGCGAATGAAGCTGTTTAATTTTGTCCGCGTGGCTTCAGTTATTCTCGGGACCTCCAGCCCTTCTTTGCAACACATGTCCGTCAGCGCGACTGAATTACCGCCACCGCCACCAAGCAGAAGGACATTCCTTCCCCGTGGTGGTTTCAAATGCATAAAAAGCATCGCCACATCGATAATCTCTTCCAGAGACGAGGCTCTTACAGCACCTGTCTGCGCATAAAAGGCTTCCCATGCCTTCTTTTCCCCTGCCAGCGAACCGGTGTGCGATGAAACTGCTCGAGCGCCGGATTCGGTCAAACCGCCTTTCCAGACTATTACAGGTTTGGTATGATTAATGCGCCTTATAAGCTGAGCGACTTTATTGCCGTCTTCCATACCCTCGAAATAACAGGAGATAATTTTAGTTTCAGGATCATCTGCCAGATATTCCAGCAAGTCAATTGCCTGTAAACCACGCGCATTGCCATAACTTATAATTTTACTGAAATAGACACCCAGGGCTTGCGCATAAGCAGTAAGCCACTCACCATGTCCCCCGCTTTGTGAAAGGAAAGCCAGCGACCCTTCACCTTTCGCCGCCACTCCCCATCCATCAAACTTGCTGGACGGCACCCAGATACCCATACAATTTGGTCCAATAACCCGCATTTCACTGTTGCGTATAATTTTAGTTATCTCTTCATCGAGTTTGCGTCCTTCTTCCTCACCAGTCTCGCTAAAACCGGAAGTAAAGATGTGTACATTCTTTACCCCTGCGGCAATACAATCACGTAACACTTGCGCCACCAGCGGTGCTGTAACCGCGATGATGACAAAATCAGGGGTTTCAGGGATAGATTTGACATCAGGATATGCTTTGAAACCCTGGATTTCAGTTGCTTTAGGATTTACAGGGTAAATCTTGCCAGGAAATCCTCGCTTCCGCAGGTACGTCAGATACTCAGTACCACCCCATCCCAATGGATTCGCCGAAGCGCCGACAATCGCCACGGATTTGGGATAAAACATACTATCTAGAACTTTCAAATTCGCATCTCCTTACTTAGTGAAGTTATTAATGTCTTATTATATATCACAGGCTTGAACGCGCGGAGAGCTCCGCTATGTGGTCTGTCTTATCCTTGGAGGCTTTGCCAATAATATTAGTATTACGCCTGGTATAGTCGCCGTAGCAATTATCATCCAGGCGCTGTGATAACTGCCGGTTGCATCATATACCCAACCGGCAAATATCGGACCCAATAATGAACCCACCATGGTAATAGTGGACATCAATCCCATCAGTGTACCCAAACTCTTCGTACCGAAGTAATCAGCCTGAATCGCTGATCTCAAAGGTATTGGTCCGCCGTATCCCGGCGCGTAAGTCAACAAAAAGAGAATCAGCAACCATGGCGCGTCTTCCCTGGCAAAGGCAAAAATAAACAGACCGATTGTCTGTAAGGTTAAAGCCATTGCTATAAGATAGCGCTTATTACGAAAATCACCGAGCAAGCCAAAACCGAGCCGCCCTATTAGACTGCATAACGTCATGCCTGTAACCATCATCGATGCGATGGTTGTTGAGATTCCCAGACTTTCCAGGTAAGGCACAACGTGTACCATCACAGCGCTGGTGCCTAACATCTGGAAAAGATATGCAAATCCCATCATCCAGAAACTTGTTGTTTTTAATGCCTCACGCACTGTAAGACTCGGTGGCGGCGCAGAGACATTTTCTGCATTGTTACCCGGTTTAAGCGCTGATTTTATATCTTTAGTACTATTATCCTTAGGTATTTCGCCATCAGGCAGATAACCATAACGTCTGGGACTGTCACGCATTATCAGACTCAGAAAAACCCCGATTATCAAAAGTCCGATGCCCATCCAGAATAATACGGGGCGCCATTCGTACCGTTCGATTGCCAGAGCAACCAGAGGAACAAGAATGCCACTAAGACCACCGCCAATGTAAATGAAAGTTAAAGCACGACTACGTTTATTTTTAAACCATCGGGAGACAACAGTATTAGTAACATTGGTTGTACCGAAACTAAATCCAATCGAAATAAGAATAAAACATCCGTAAAAAGCCCATAACGAATTGATGTAACTCATCGATATGAATCCCACACCGACACATATCCACCCAAAAAGTACTAATATTCTTGATGGAACACGATCAATTAAAATACCTGCTATTGGCGCAAGCAAACCAGCCTCAAATCTCTGAAGAGTGAAAGCTAGAGAGGTTTGTGTTGATGTCCAAAGGAAAGTATCCTTGATAGGATTGAAGAAAACAGTGAAACCGTAATAGAAGGAAGCTCCGGAAAGAAGATTCAGGATGGCAGACGACAATACTATCCACCATCCGTAAAAAACTTTTTTAACCTTCACCATTATTATTCCGCATACTCAAAACGTATAATATTAAGTAAAATTCTACCACAACCAAAGATTTGATTTACAATTGAGACTAGATATGTAAAAGAGCGGACAGACATCTTCTCCAGTAAGACTATGCAATGGTAAGATGTTCAGCCGATAAGATTGACAGAAATACCAATCTTCGCCTGTTTGGCTTTTGTACAGGAGTTTCGCCACGTCAATGTCTTCACGCACATCGACTAACTTCAGCACATCTTTTCAGCTTAATACTAAAGTCGGCGTTATTTCTCCCATCCCGCCATCAAAATCAGATGTCCAAGGAAGACTTAAGAAATAAATTGATTTTTCGAACAATCGCGGGATACCAAATCCAGATACTGGCATGTGTGGACGGAAAAAGAACCCGTTCGCACTCACCGCAAGCCCGACAGAAATCCAACGACGCTTCTTGGGGAATGAGTTCATCCCAGAGGGCATTAATCATCATAGTTGGACGCCCTTTAAGCAGGTGCGTATAAGTCAGGGGGTCGATAAGAAAAGTCTTTTGTTCCGGCACAATATTATCAATCCCTTTACCAGCGATTTCAACAAGATACCGGGCATAAATCCTCTGATTCTCTTTATACTCTTCATCGGAACTACGATATGCTTTCCGGTACTTGGCGATGCGATTTAATTGCATTATTTTTCCTGAATTACCACCGTGCACGATGAATACGCCGGCTTTAATACGCTGGTCAATCCCCATGGTAATCGAGGAAACAAAAGCGCCCAAACTTAAGCCAATGACAGCAATCTTTTTTGCATGGATACGTCCATTCTCGACTGCCCAATCAATAATTCGCCGGACATCGGTTACAGCCATTTGATAACCCGTAAACCACTCATCAGGAGTTAAGCGAGACACCCGGGGTTTCATCTCATCAGGAAGACGACTTCCGTGAAATGGCAAATACAATACGAAACAGGCAATGCCCCTCCGCAAGAAGCCGCCTACCATTAATTTAAAAGGAATCACACTGTGGTCGCCCCAGCCATGAATGAGAATAGCCAGCGGTACATTGTTACTCATTCCCAGAGGCTCAAAATATTCGCCTTTCGCGATTTCCCCGCCGGGGTAACAATCAATTGATGCGACCGGAAAATCCACCAGAAAGCGTTTATAGTGTTTGGTCTGCTTAATAAGACGCAAATTGAAATCAGGCTGATGTTCGGGATATGAAAATGAGTCTAAGGAAGACAAAGCTAACTCCTTTGTCGAAAAGCCTCATACATCACGATGGCTGTCGCCACCGAAGCATTCAACGAACTGATTTTCCCTTTCATCGGGATAGAGGTGATGGTGTCACATCTCTTTCTCACCAGGTCAGAAAGTCCGTTCCCTTCATTTCCAATCACGATTGCCGTAGGTAATTTGTAATCGATTTTGGTGTAATCCGTGCTACCCGCCATATCAATGCCAATGACCCAGACATTGGATTTCTTTAACGACTCTATTGCCTGCGAGATATTGGCGACTCTGGCAACCGGGACATATTCAATAGCACCGGCTGAGGCTTTTGCCACAACTGGAGTCAGTCCAACTGCCCTTCTTTCCCTAACCACCAAGCCATGAAATCCGGTGGCATCAGCTGTTCGCAGAATGGCGCCTAGATTCTGCGGGTCTTCGATTCCATCCAGAACGCAGTATAATGGCGGTTCATTTCTGTTTTTGGAAACAGCTAAAAGGTCTTCAAGACTGACATATTCCTTGGGTGAGGCGTAAGCGACAATTCCCTGACTGGTTGTCGTGAACGTCAGGCGGCGGATGACGCTTTCATCAACAAATTCGACCGGTGTGCCTCTTTCTCTGGCGAGATTCAGGATTTCGGCGATAATGCTGTGCCTCTGGACATTGCTGGCAAGTAAGATTTTATTGACGGAACGTCCGGCTTTCAGCAATTCTAGTACAGGATTTCTACCTTCGATGATATCTGGCATTGAGGTTATTATAATTGTAATCAGTCCATCAATTCAAATTTATTCTTGAGCGAGTTGTAGAAGTCGCATTCATCTGATGTTATAATACGGGTAATTGACGGATGTAATCTTCCAGATTGCGTCTGTGTGAAGGAGCGTGTGATATGTACGAAAAGATATTGGTCCCTCTGGACGGTTCACAGATTGCAGAAGTAGCGCTTCCTTACGCTGAGGAACTCGCCGTCAGGCTCGGTTCTGAAGTTACACTTCTCTATGTAAATGAGCAGAATGATGACTCCTATCGACATATGCATGAATTCTATATGGAAAAAACAGTTGAAGCCGTGAAGCATGATTCTGAAGCATACGCCCAAAATTCAGGCAAACCGACACCGGTTCGGGTAAGAGCCACAATTCTTTCAGGTAATCCGGCTGAGAGGATTGTGGAATACGCCGATAAGGAAAATATCGGATTGATTGTTATGTCAACTCATGGCCGCTCCGGCATCAAACACTGGACGATAGGCAGTGTGGCAGAGAAAGTTGTCAGAGCTACCAGTAAGCCGGTGGCACTCATCCGTGCAAAAGGCACTCGCCCTGCTGTACGCGAGAAGGGCTTATTGACAAAAATACTCGTGCCATTGGACGGTTCTAAAGAAGGGGAAACCGCTATCCCCTACGCTGAGGAACTTTCATCCAGACTTAAAGCTGAGATTACTTTCCTCCAGGTACTGGCAACAGGCTACCAGGCAATGACCGAGAGTGGAGGTGCTTATATCGCTTATTCTGAATCCCAGATGGAATCGTTTAAACGATATGCCCTGACTTACCTCAATCCGATAGCAGTAAGATTGAAAAATAAAGGAATCAGCACTAAAGTAGAAACCAGACTCGGAGATTCTGCAGAAGAGATAATCAGCCTTGCTGGCGAGAGTAAAGCCGATGTAGTAATCATGTCCACTCACGGTAGGTCAGGGTTCAGCCGCTGGGTGTTTGGCAGCGTGGCAGACAAACTAATACACGGGGGTAATACTCCACTGATATTAGTAAGAATGCCTGCTAAATAGCTAAACCTTATAAAGCTGACTGAGGGACGCAGTATTGCGGTATTCGGCAATCTGCCGCTGTTCTTCTTCCGGGCTCCAACCTAAAAGACGACCCATTTCTTTCGCTATTGTTTCAACTGCATCCATGCCCTGACACTGCATGAAGCCAATGCCACTACGCCGAAGTATGAAATCACTCACAGTGATAGCACTTTCCTCATGTACCGCATACCAGATTTGAGCGACGATATCTTTAGAATGGGGGCATAGGGCTTGTTTACCCCTGTTATCTTTACTTACCAGATCTAAAACAGCGGAGTAACGAGAACCGTAAAGGGATGCAAGATGTGAAACCGTCTCTAAAGAAAGTCCGCTTTCTTTCGCGGATTTTTCTATCTCATTTTCGGCTATAATCGGCGCTCCCGGTAATGGAGTGGATGCCGTCCTGCAAATTGTTTTTATGTCAAGTCTTTTGCATACAAGATTTACAATCTCCTCCGCAATAAACCGATAGCCGGTTATTTTGCCACCCAGCACGGAAATGAAACCATCAACACCATCCAATTTTTTGTGGTCAATCAATTTGTGCGCACGGGAAACATTTGACGGAGAACTGTCGCCTGTATCAGGCAGGGAACGTAACCCTGCACATGTATAAAAAATATCCTCCGCCTTCAGCTCAGGGAATGCCCGCTGTGCCTCACGCATTAAGTAAGCAACATCGTCTTTTTCAGCATAGACCGCATCAAGGTCTTTTGTATAATCGGTATCAGTTGTTCCGATGAGGGAATATTTATCCCAGGGAATCACAAACCAGAGGCGTCCATCGCTCTTAGCGTATAGCACCAGAGCATTGTTCGAAAGTCGTGGAGTGAAGAGGTGTATTCCCTTTGTTCTCCTGAGAATACGCTTTGGCTGACCGTACATCATACCGCAGACAGAATCCATCCAGTGCCCGGCGGCATTTACTACCATACGTGAGGCTATCTCACATTCTTTTCCAGACACCATGTCCCGGACTTTAACACCCAGTACCGTATTGCCGTTTTTCAGAATCCCGATGACTTTAGCGTGATTAAGCACCATAGCGCCATTTTCTGCCGCGGAGATGGCATTTTCCGTGCAGAACCGCTCGGTAAACCAGATTTGGCAATCATAATAGAGATAAGAGCCTCGCAATCCTTCCAGTTTTAACCCCGGTTCCATTTCCAATGTTTTGTTACGGGAATAATGCTTGCGGCCGGGCAAGCTTTTATCGTAAGAAAGAATGTCATAGAGGAGTGTGCCCATTGACATTATAAAACGTTCAGTGGGCTTCTCCAGCGGTATTAAGAATGGAAGAGGATGCACCAGATGAGGCGCAATTTTAAGAAGATTTTCCCGTTCCCGCATATCCTCACGCACCAGTCCAAACTCAAAATGCTGTAAATAACGGAACCCGCCGTGAATCAGTCTGGTAGAACGCGATGTCGTGCCGCAGGCAAAGTCATCTTTTTCCAGGAGCAGTGTTTTTAATCCGCGTAATGATGCATCCCGTGCGATACCCGCACCGATAATGCCTCCACCGACAACAATCAAATCAAAGGTTTTTCCGGTAATAGCTGAAAAGTCTCGTTTCATTTATTCTCCAAATTATGATGTTGCCCAATTCCGGGAACGTTCAACCGCTCTCTTCCAATCGTTATAAAGCATTTCTCGTTGGTCAGCCTTCATTTGCGGCTCAAAAGTTCTGGAAGTATAACATTTTTGAGCAATTTCTTCTGTATCTTTCCACATACCTACAGCTAAACCCGCCAGGTAACCGGCACCCAGCGCTGTCGTATCAGGCACGGCTGTCAAGCGAATGGGTATTCCTAAAATGTCCGATTGAAATTGCATTAACAAAGAGTTTGCAGTGCCTCCGCCATCCACGCGAAGAAACGGTATTTTAACATTGGCTTCGGTACTCATAAGGTCGGCTACGTCCCGTACTTGATAGGCAATCGCCTCCAGAGTGGCTCTCACGATATGCCCACTGGTAGTCCCGCGGGTAATTCCGATAATAATGCCCCTGGCATACATATCCCAATAAGGAGCTCCCAAACCAACAAACGCAGGCACCAGATAAACCCCTCCATTATCAGGAACAGAGTTAGCCACAGTTTCACTTTCAGATGCCTGCGTAATTAATTTCAAGCCGTCCCGTAACCATTGAACAGCTGCGCCGGTGACAAAAACACTCCCTTCCAGTGCATAAGTAACCTTATTATCAAGACCCCAGGCTATCGTGGTAAGCAAACCATGCTTTGAAGCCACCGGTTTATTGCCCGTATTAAGAAGGATAAAAGAACCAGTGCCATAAGTATTTTTAGCGTTACTTTCCTCGTAACATGCCTGACCGAAAAGAGCCGCCTGCTGGTCGCCGGCAATACCGCTCACCGGCACTCTCGCGCCGAAAATGGCAGGAACGGTCTCACCGTATATCTGACTCGATGGAACGACTTTCGGCAAAACCGCGCGAGGGATATTAAGCATAGCTAATAGCTCTTCATCCCATTGAAGAGTATTAATATTGAATAACATAGTCCGGGCGGCATTGCTGTAATCGGTAACGTGAGCGCCTCCGGTTAAATTCCAGACCAGCCAGCAATCTACCGTACCGAACATAAGTTCTCCCTTCTCAGCACGTTTCTGCCCATACGGGATATGGTCCAAAATCCAGCGCAATTTTGTGGCTGAGAAGTAGGCATCGATGATTAAACCCGTATTATCCCTGACCAGTTTTTCGAAACCTTTTTGTTTTAATTCCTCACACATAGAAGCTGTACGACGGCACTGCCATACGATGGCATTGCTCACCGGTTTGCCGGTTTGACGGTCCCAAACAATGGTGGTTTCACGCTGGTTCGTGATACCGATGCCCTTCACTTGAGATGCCTCAATGCCGGCTTTCTGAATGACCACTTGAGCTACAGCTATGGCTTTTTGCAGAAGTTCCTCGGCATCCTGCTCCACCCAGCCAGGCTGGGGATAGAGAGGATGCACTTCCTCATAAGCTTTAGAGACAACATGTCCATCATGGTTAATTAACAGTGATGTAGTTCCCGTCGTGCCTTCATCAATAGCAAGAATATAACTTTCTTTCGGCATTACAATCCTCCAGTGTCCCGATATATCCTCTAAATAGAATAGCAAAAGAATAACTGATTTACAATCACTTTTTGATAATTCTAAATATGGGTACTGATTTATGAAATTAATATTAATTCTGTATGCAATTTACGAATACGGTCATGCTTGTATATGGTTAATATTCAGTGCTTTAAGCTTGCAATTAACTCGCTTTCAACGAAAAGCAAGTAGTATCCCCGGTTAAACCGGTCTTGGCGGATAAACTGGAACCATAAATCAATAAAACCATCGGCAAGGGGGAGAAACAGCAATAATAAGTGGAGCGGGAGACGAGACTCGAACTCGCGATATCCACCTTGGGAAGGTGGCGTTCTACCACTGAACTACTCCCGCAGGTAGTTTAGATTTTAAGGCAAATAGGATACGGAATGCAAGTTTATCGGCAGGAGATTACTGGCTCCGATATTTATTCCCGCTATTTCTTCTTCCCCTGCTTGATTAGTTCTTTCCCTAATTCTCCCCATGTAATCAGGCTGTTAATCAAATCGGCGACTTTCATTGTCGCCACACCAATGACACTGTCAGCCCCACCGTAATAGACGAACAGGTCTTCCCCGATGATTACCGCCCCGC
>JAQTPO010000177.1 GCA_028712845.1 Dehalococcoidales bacterium
GCTGCCATCGGGAGGACGAAGACCTCAGTGTTTATGTCTGTCGGATTTACTCCCGGTCGTTTCCAGAATTCCGCGGTCTCGTTCATCCAGATGTCTGTGCTCACCATCCATTCAAGGTTTGCCAGCGCGCTACGTGCCGCATTGGAGTTTGGTCCACCTGCAGCCGGGTTCTGTCCCCAGACCCACATTCCTTTGATGGTGCCTTTACCGATAGCTTCAATAAGCCCGACGTGTGTATAGTTCACGCTGGGGTCAACTTTGGGTAAATTCCCGAAGGCAAAATCATTGTCTTTCGTAGCGGTATCGCCGTACCATGATTTCAGAAGACTGACGACGTATTTCTTGTAATTACCCCACCAGTTGACGCTGTTGTCAGCCCCTAGTCCTTGAGGGATGACCGTAGCCGGACGTACACGTGCCAGATAGGCATCGAGGTTGGTGTCATTTATATTCGGCACGGCAAGATAACCGGGCAAATAATTGGCCAGAAGGGCGAAGTCCGTTGAACCTTGTACGTTTGAGGTGCCGCGCAGAGCATTGATGCCACCGCCGGCAATACCCATATTGCCTAAGAGTAACTGTAATATACCGAAGGCTCTGATGTTCTGTGTGCCATAGGTGTGCTGGGTAATACCCATTGCATAAAGAATGGTGCCCGCTTTGCCTTTTTGACCGGTAGTAGCATAAGTCCGGCATATTTCCATGAATAAATCTTTCGGGGTACCGGTGATATTACAGACTGTGTCTGCATCATAGCGGGAGTAGTGTTTCTTTAATAACTGGAAAGCGCAGTTCGGGTCCTGCAGGGTAATGTCAGTGGCAGGCGTAGTAGTGTTCGCATATTTCCAGGTGGCTTTGGCGGCGGCGGTGTATTTACCTTTACTGTCTATTTCGCCGAACAACCCGTCAGTAAAGTTATAGTTCGGATTTACAATCAGCGCGGCGTTGGTGTACTGTTTGACATAATCCATATTATAGTTATCGGGATTCTTTTCCATGTCATTGATAATGTAGTTGATCATGCCGCCGAGGAAAGCAATATCCGTCCCGGAACGTATCGGAGCATAGATATTCGCCTTTGCTGATGTGCGTGTGAAGTGCGGGTCAACATGGATTAGCTTGGCGCCTCTCTCCGTTGCTCTGGTAACCCACTTGAAAGAAATGGGATGATTTTCCGCTGCATTGGAACCCATTATGAGGATGACGTCAGCATTTCTGAAGTCGATATAATGATTGGTCATTGCGCCTCTACCGAAACTCTCCGCCAGACTGGCGACAGTAGAGGAATGTCAAAGACGGGCACAGTGTTCCATATAGGCAAGACCGAGCACTCTATCCATCTTGGAAAGCATGTAACACTCTTCATTGTCCAGTTCCCCACCGCCCAGACTGGCAATGGCATCGATCCTGTTTGCCGTGGTGTTCCAGTATTTGTCACGGGTATCTTTCACTCTGTGGGCAATAGTGTCAATCATCCAATCCCATGACTTCTCTACGAAGTTGGTTGAATTCGGGGCGCGGTAAAGGGGCTTCGTGAGACGGTAAGGGTTAATTTTGCCGTCCACCTGATGTATCTGAGCGATTGACTGGCCCTTGGGACATAATGCCCCTTCGTTGATAGGATGGTCGGGGTCGCCTTCTACCTTGATGATGCCATCTTCGTATGCGGTGACTAAGGCACCACAACCAACTGAACAGTAACAACAGATGGTGGTCGTTTCTTTTACCTTCTTCTTCATCGGGAAGGCTCTGAATTTGCCCGATGCAACAACACTGGATGGATTTATACCGCCCAACACAGCAGCACCGACTAAAGTAGCGCTAGATAGTTTTAGAAAATCGCGACGGTTTAGGTCCAAAAGCCACCTCCTATGTTCTAAAGTCCGAGGTTAATCATGATATTCAAATATTTAAGCTATTAGGTTGGAATGAGAGCGATTCAGGTAAAAGCCGGGAAACAACTGCTTACACTCCTATCCCTATCTCTTATAATGACATTTTGGGCTGGTTGTCACCACTGCCATTACGCTTAAAGGAAAATTAAAACACGCTTAGGCGGTGAGCGTATGGTTAGGTATGTTTACTTACTCTAACCAGTAGATGATACGTAATATTGCCTACCGTAATCGGAGTGTGGTTGTCATTAAATACGCCATAATATAGAATTATGGTGAAATTGCTTACATCGGAGGAGTTGTGATGAGAGGGTCAATGCGTATTGGTCGTATTGCCGGTATCGAAGTCGGCATTCATTACACGTGGTTACTGGCTTTATTTATTTTTACATGGTTACTGGGGCAGAGTTATTTCCCCGATGCTTATCCCGGTTGGAAACCCTATCTATATTGGGTGGCGGGTTTTCTGGCTACCTTTATGCTCTTTATCTCAGTATTGATACATGAACTGGCACATTCGCTGGTAGCGAAAGCGCGGGGCCTACCTGTATCCAGCATCACGCTTTTCATCCTCGGAGGTGTGAGCAACCTCAGCCGGGAACCGGAAAAGCCGGGGCTTGAATTTGTGATGGCGATCGTGGGACCTGTCACCAGCCTGGCACTGGCAGGCGTTTTTTGGGGGCTATGGTACTTGCTTGGTACTCAGGTAATGTTTATTAAAGCAATAGTCGGTTATTTGGCTCTGGCTAATGCGTTGCTGGCAGGTTTCAATCTCCTGCCCGGCTTTCCCCTCGATGGCGGCAGAGTTTTCCGTTCTATCCTCTGGAGTACTACGGGTGATTTGTTTAAGGCGACCAATATCGCCGCAATCGTGGGACGGGTTTTCGGTTGGGGATTTATGGCGCTGGGTGTCTGGTTTGCCTTCTTTGTACAGGGAGGGTTCTTGAATGGCATCTGGTTTGTCTTTATCGGTTGGTTTCTGAATAGCGCGGCTGATAACAGCAGAAATGAAGCTACATTAAGAGAACATTTGATGGGGGTTCTGGTCGGGCAGGTAATGGACAAAGACATCGAGTCAGTACATCCCGAAACTACTGTGTCTGATTTAGTGCAGACGGTCTTTATTCAACGGCGTAAGCGGGCAATAACAGTTACCGATGGTGATAATCTGGTGGGAGTAGTGACCATCAGTGATGTCAAGGGGCTTTCTCAGGAGAGCTGGGCAATAACGCCGGTATCACAGGTGATGCATAGCGGACCAATCTATACTGTCAAACCTGAGGATGATTTGAATGCGGCGATGAAGCTGATTGCTCAATACGACCTCAACCAGGTGCCGGTACTCAGTCAGGGGAAACTGGTTGGTATTCTAAGCCGTGCTAATGTCATCAATTATCTGCAGTTGAGTCAGGAATTAAATATCAGGGGTAGAAGAAAGCCTAAAGCGAGAGTCTAGGTTATGGGTAAGATTGTATGCAATCAAGCAGGTAACGTGCTGGAACTGAAACCGGCAAGCCCTTTTACGAGGCTGAAATTAAATATATTAAGATGCAAAAGAGCTTGGACTGAGAAGTACGGCGTTTGACCGATGGACAGTAAGAGGTTATAATGAAACTGGAAAAGGAAAACCGAGGAGAAAGTGTCAAACTTACACGAGAAATGCGGCGTCTTCGGTATTTATTGTCCCGGTGA
>JAQTPO010000178.1 GCA_028712845.1 Dehalococcoidales bacterium
CAGGTAATCCGGATTTGGAACAGGAGACGATTGCGATACAAGGGCGCCCGATTGAGCAAAATACTCGATAGCTTTGGAGGCATTGTCATAGAAGGTGGACAGCAGGTCATATTCACGCTGTGGTAATCCAAGCCTTGAGTCGTTCGGATTGTATTGGACCGGGTAGTTGCCGCGCGCGAGAAAGCGCATACAGTCGTCTTTAGTGTCCTGAACGCCAGAGGCACGGAGGAAGGAATTTTTTGGAATCCAATAGCCACCGCCTGACTTGGCAGACGTTCCGCCTGTTGCTGCTGCCTTTTCCAGCATAATAACCGACGCTCCTTCGTTGCGCGCTGTGACTGCCGCTGCGGAAGCTGCCGCACCGCTACCAACCACCACAATATCCGCAGTGTTATCCCAATTGGTCGGTAGCGGTGAAGATGCCGGATTTGAAGTGCAACTGGACAATATCCCGCCGACTCCACTCAAAGCTACGACCGCGCCGGCACCGAGGCCAGCAGCTTTTAGAAAATCCCGGCGCGAAACCTGGTTTTCTAACGGATCAGACATTTTTGCCTCCTTCGGTATTTTCTTTAGCTCATTTGGAATTTTTTAATCATTATTCTGTGATCGCACTTTGATCCCATCGGACTTGTCACCTTCGCCGCGTAACATACGACGGAACTCCGTATTCCTGTTCCAATGTTTTCAAGGCAGACGAATCCTAATTCTAGTTTCACTCATATAAAGGGTGTTTAAGAAGGTTATATAAGTACGTAATTAGAGACAACCCCCCTATATTTTTATATTTTAGGGTTTGCGCCGAGGAAAAGTTATAAAACTGAAGGCAAAATAATAACAAAAATATGTCATTTGCGAGGTACTTGCAACTTATTGGATTAGGGAGGCAGAGTGACTAAACAGGATTTATACTCTGCCAAGCCTTGTATGGGCAGGAGTAGGGATTACACCCTTAAAAAAGTTAAATCAATGGGGACTGTTGCCGTTGAGTATTATTTCTAATATTGTTGCCCACAATATTAGAGAAATCGTCGCTTTGGGATTCCCTCTTGAGGATGGAATGTTATTAGTTCCAGCCTAATTCACCACCTTTGGATTTGGTTTGACTATCCATTGATATTTTACCCGCAACGGTAGAAAAACTCTCCCGTTGATGATTCTTGCTCTGGCTTCAATGGCATCGTCATTCGTGGCTACTAATATAGTGTAAAGGTGAACTTGTTCAGCGATAGTAAGTATATTTTTTGCCAGGTATTCCATGATACTGGTGGATATCAGATCGTTCTTATAATGTCACGATATTCGGAATCCGTAAGTTCAAAAACGTTGAGTCGATTGGTGTACCATTCCTGGAAATCAGCTCAAGTCAATACATCAGTGCCAGACCGCTTATTGACGGACCCCGGAAGGAATAATATTAAGATTTCCGTCTTCCATTTCAAAAGCCCTGGTTGCAAAAGTTATTAATTCCAAATTGTGAGTCACGATAAGAAAGGTTACCCCGGTGGCATTTATATCGCGCAGAATACCCATAACTTCCTTCTCAGTCCGATTATCAAGATCACTGGTTGGCTCATCTGCCAGGATGATTGAAGGCTGGTTTATCAAAGAACGGGCAATGACCACGCGTTTTTGTTCTCCGGCAGAAAGTTGCTTCGGAAAAACCTCTGCTTTGCTAGCTAGACCCAGAGTATCAAGAAGTTGCATAGCTTTTTCATCAGCTTTGCTTCCTTTTCCATTCGCAAAAATTGATGGCAAGCCAACGTTATCCTTTATGTTCAGAGGCGGGAGCAGGCTCGGAAACTGAAAAATGAAGCCCATCTTTCGGCTCCGCAGTGATGAAAGTTGCCGGTCAGTCATTTTTCCTATATCAAGTTTATCTATCATTACCTGCCCGGAGGTGGGTTTCACCAACCCGGCAGCAAGGTTAAGCAACGTTGTCTTACCTGTTCCTGAGCGACCTGTGATGACAATGAACTCCCCCTCCTCGATTTTGAAACTTACATTACGCACTGGAGTAATGGTATTTTCTTCGTCTAATCGAAACTCTTTGGTAACGTTATTAAATGTCAACATCATTACTCCCTCATTGCTACTGCCAGTTCCTGCCTGCTTAACCGCAAAGCTGGAATCAATGCAGATAAGGCCACTGAAATTATGGCAAGTGCCACACCGGCGCTAAACAACCCGATAAACAACGGGATTGACGGGAATAAAAAAGGCATCTTCAGTGATCCGGCAATCATATCCTTAAAGATATAAAGACCCGAAGAAGCCACAGCAATGCCGATGACGGCTCCGCCCAAAGCCAGAAGTGCCGCCTCCGTCAAAACTGAGCGAAAAATGAAATTACGCGTGGCGCCTACTGCTCGTAAGACTGCCATTTCTCGCCGCCGCTCATTGGCCGCCATTGAAAAGACGATTCCAGCCAAGATCATGGTAACTACCCAGACAATAACCGTAATCGCGAAGAAACCCCAGAGTAATCCATTCATTTGGCTGCGAAATGTACCGAACAGGTTGGGACTTTCAATAGGTACCACACCATCCACATCTTTGAAAATTTGAATCGCTACTCTGTGAGGATCCATATCCTGGGAGACCTTAACCATGATGGTAGAGATTACATTGGGATCGATATTAAGAGTCATTAATGCGGTTGCCCTGGAAGACTCCGCCATTGCTACAGCTGTTTCCAGCGTCATAAATAGAGTCTGATCCATACCTGTGCCGGTTGGCTCTAGAATCCCAACCAAATCCGTATCATACCCATAGAGCTTGATGTATTTTGAACCTTCAGGTACAAAAATGTAATTTCCCCCGATTACCTCTCCTTTAGTAAGGCTCCTACCCAGATTCTGCTCCAGCCATGGAGCTATCGTAAAGTCCGTATCTGGGTCATATACAACTATAAACATCTCGGATACCGCACAACAAGGAGAATCGAACATAGAAGCCAAATAAATCTGGGGGGAAATGGCTTCCACCCCGGGTATACTGGCCACTTTTTGGATGTTCTCCCTGGGCATCCAGACATCGACCGGTTTCCCCATCAGCAATGCCGTTTCTATCTTGATTTCAGCACCTTCGGGCACTACCAGTATGTCAGCCCCTAACCGTTCCAAACCAGAATCCAGGCTGTACCGGGCGCCCGTGATAATAAGAGTGGTAGTTAGCAGGAATCCAGTCATGCTTACAACAGCAAGGAAAATAGCGATGCTCCTGAAGCCATTACCCCTTATGTTTTTTAAAGCTAATTGAAGTAGCTTCATGATTCAATCCTTCGCTTTACGATTCAGTATCATAATACCGAGGCTACCAGCAATAGCCAGCGACCCCAGAGCAGTTAACGTGGGTTTCATAACTGTGTGGCATAGCATAGTTGGTGTTGCGCATACACCTATGAGACCGTTCGGAAATGCAACTGCCATACCGCCCAGTACTATTCCGAGTACTCCCAGAGTCATCAGGCTGTTTTTCCGGCGATTGAATGTCATCATTGCGCCCACTGTCACCAGTGGAACCGCTACACCAATCTCCGCTATTCCGTTCCAATGGCATTTCA
>JAQTPO010000179.1 GCA_028712845.1 Dehalococcoidales bacterium
CAAAGGCTTAATTCCTGTGATGCCACTGATACTCTCTCCACATATCAGGGGTTTGAACAAACACCAGGGAAGCAGTAATCTCAATCGGAACACTGTTTAAAAAAGATGCCTTCTCCCTGATGTCGTCGGTTTGCAGGGCAGAGATAATGCTAAGGCTGAACTTGTCTTCCAGGTGTTTCATATACTTATTAACGAGTGAACGATTGAAGTGTCAGGTCAAAATTAACTTCTGAAGCTGAGCTTGATTCGAAGCCAAGAAGACCGGCAAATCATTACATAGGAACGCAGCCGCCATTTATCGCGGTTTCCCGATGGCGCTTCGAAAGGGGCGCGGACAGTATGACCAAAAAGACTAACTGACAATATTATGACAATTTCGTTATTAAGAATAGAAAATATTTTCAGGCAGTGGTTCCCGGTCGCCCGAATTATCATATAATGGAAACCGGGGACGGGTGAATGAAGTCAAACCAGCAAAACAGTGCGCCGAGCATAAAGGAATACGAAGCCAGGCTTGCCGGGCTGTACGAGGAATACTACGACAAGCTTGCACATTACGTTTATGTGCGCATCGGCAACCGGTCGGAAGCCGAAGACATTGCCGGGGAGGTCTTCTTGAAAGCCCTGAAGTCTTTGAAGTCCTACCGGGAGCAGGGGATTCCAATGCAGGGCTGGCTATTTCGTATCGCGCACAATATGACAGTGGACTATCTCAGGAAAATGGATAGGCGCAAGACCGTACCCCTGGACTCATTAATTCTGCCGGACGATGACGATCCGGCGGATAAAGCCGAAAAAAATATTGATTTGGGGCTGCTCACCGAAGCCATGAAACAGCTAACTCCGGATCAGAGAGAGGTTATCAATCTTCGATTTTTCAGTGGGCTCACCTCTAAAGAGACCGGGGAGATTATGAATAAAAGCGATGGGGCAGTGCGCGAAATGCAGCGAGCGGCAATCGAAAAGCTGCGCAAGATTATGGGGTTGGAAAGTTGATGACCGAGGATTTTGACCGGATACTTGACCAGTGCGTTGACCGCATTAACCGCGGTGAAACTCTGGCAGACTGCCTGTCTGATTACCCCAAATATGCCGAAAGGCTGAAGCCTCTGCTCCAATCAATGCTGGATATGCAGAAGGGCTACGCTTTTACCCCCTCGCCCGAAGCCAAAAGAGCGGCCAGGCAGAAATTCTACGCGGCGCTGGATAAACGGCAACAAACTACGCCTTTTGCTTCATTACTAAAAATAATCCCCAGGCCTGCCGCCCTGGCAGCGGTGGCAGTGCTGGTTCTGGCCATAGTTTTCGCCGGGGTCTGGGGATTTAAGAGCTTGCAGCCACAACCGCCGGTACTGGTATCTAATCCAGATGGCAATTTTGCTTTCTTTATCAGCGACGAGCCTAATGACATCGGAGACTTCGAAAGCCTCAACGTTACGATTTCCAGGGTCAGCCTGCAGACTGCCAGTTCAGACGTCAACTTCATCCCGGATGTAAAAACCGTGGACCTGACACAGCTCCTGGGGGCACAGTCCCAGGAAATCTGGCGGGGTGACGTTCCGGAAGGACAGTATTCACAGGTTATCATTTATGTAAGCAAGGTAGAGGGAAAACTGAAGTCAACCGGGCAGACCATAACTATAAAGCTGCCGGGCAACAAATTACACATATCAAATTCATTCAACATCACGGCTGGAACGGTTACCAGCTTCACTTTCGATATTACGGTGATAGCCACCGGCAACAATGGAAAGTACATTCTCAAGCCACAGATTAGCGAAAGCGGTTCCCAGCAGGAGCCAGCGCCAGCCGAACAGAAGCCCGGTGCAAGCCAGGGAAAAGGCAACA
This sequence comes from Dehalococcoidales bacterium, assembly GCA_028712845.1. The sequence continues at coordinate 1,849 of JAQTPO010000179.1, forward strand.
AATAGTACTTCCCGATAACTTTCAGGCTATCTGAGCCTGTAACTTAAAATTTCCCGCCGGTTGGCCTGACACTTTCCTGTGCTCTTTCGTTATCATACTTAGACAAAGAAATTTCGAGGAGGAAACATAATGAAATTCGGTATGCCAATCCTAGCATTGCTGGCAGCCATCGCCGCGCTGCTGTCCGGTTGCGGGGCAACCTTTACCGGTTCGTCAAGCACCCCGACATCATCGCAGGTAGCCCAAACCGGGACTGTCCAGATGTGGGTCACTGATGCCCCGCGTTCGGACAATGTCACTGAAATCTGGGTAACCGTCAGCGAGGTTAAAATCCACGAAGCGGTAGCGCAACAGGCCAGTGACAATGTGTCCGATAACACGTCCGGTGAAACTGAAGGTGAAACGGATGAAAGCACCGACACCCTGGGGTGGATTTCAGTGAACATCACCGGGCAGAATCGTTTCGACTTACTTACTCTACGGGGCGAATCTGGCAGCGGACTTCAGCAGATACTGGCTTCCGCGAACTTGACCGTAGGGAAATACACCCAGATCAGGATGACGGTTGACAAGGTTGAAGTCAAGCTGGACGGCGTTCTCAAAGACGCCACCCTGCCGAGCGGCAAATTGAAGTTCGTACATCCTTTTGACGTCGAAGAGGGAAAGGTGACGAAACTGCTCTTCGACTTCGATGCTGACAAGTTTGTCACCGTCACCGGCTCTCCGAAAAACCCGAAGATAATGGTTAAACCGGTTGTGAAGCTGATTGTATCCAAGCCGCAGGGTCAGGGTGCGGTAGGAGCCGCAGTCAAAATAACCACCCCAAGCCTGCCTAATGGAGCGGTCGGCTCATCCTACAACGCGACCCTGTCAGCTACCGGTGGCACATTACCCTATGCCTGGAGCGTCGCATCAGGCAACCTGACCGCCGGGCTGACGCTCAGCCAAACCGGTATCATCTCCGGCACACCGGATGCTGGCACTGCTGGAGACTACACTTTCGTGGTAAAAGTCACGGACAACGCAACGCCATTCAAGAGCGATACCGAACAATACACGATAACCATTGCCGAAGCCGGGACGTTGATAATTACCACTACGAGTCTGGGTGACGGCACTGAGGAAATCGCCTACAGCGCCACCCTTGGCGTACTCGGCGGTACACCTCCCTACAACTGGAGCATCAGCGGTTCGCTACCGCCCGGCCTTGCGCTTACACCCGCCACCGGTGTTATTGCGGGCACACCGACCCAGCAGGGCAACTACAACTTCACCGCGCAGGTAAGCGATAACGCCACGCATACTGATACTCAGCAACTCAGTATTCACATTGCCCAAAATTAATAAACTTATCTTCTAGTGCAGTTTCGCAATGAGCGGGGACAGAAATCTGTCCCCGCTTTCGCATTACAAAGCAACCGCCCTAGGGAACAAAAAGGAATATAATTGGCGACAAAAAGGACTTCCTTTCGTCCAAGATAAAATAGGGCGTAATCGAAAGAAAATAAGGGGTGCGCTGTAGCTTTAGAGGTGAATCTATAATGCCATTATCGCTGCTTTCCTTTGTTTAACCATTAACCAGTTTGACATGGTCAGGCAGCCATGGGATACTCTCCATGCTCCAGGTAATCAGAGCAGTGGCGATAGGCTACCGAATTAGCAACTGAGTAAGTCACCCGAGAAGGGGCTAGCATCTGAGTAAGTTT
>JAQTPO010000035.1 GCA_028712845.1 Dehalococcoidales bacterium
AAGAATACTTCGGAGCAGAATAGCGATTACTACAAGTATGCCGGCAATGGCAAGTCCCACTACCTTGCCGAAATCGGCATCGTTGGTGAGCATAATATCGGCGCGTACTGCGCTATCGCCACCTACGTAATGGGAACTTCCTGCCAGAGTCGATAATTCAACACTTTTCTCCACCTCATTCCTGAGCAAGGCTACCGTAGCGAGGGTCTCTGCAGAATTAGGGTCACCGCTGAGAATGACATTGATCCTGGCAATCGTTTGGTCACTGGAGAAATAGGTGGCAAATAGATAAGCGGTGAATGGCGTATTGCTTTCTAATTTGAACTCGCCGACCAGCCCATTCAGATTATCAGAAGCCTTGTAAATAGTCTCCTGCAACTGGGCTAATAGTGCCGGCAGATTTTCAGGCTTGGTGGTAGCGACTTGCCCGGTAATGACTGAAAGCTGACCCAGATTAACTGTTACCTGCTGGAAATTGGGGCTTTGTACGATTCCGGGATACTGTAGTGCCAGGCTCTGTAATGATTGCCCGACTGTCTGGAGTGAAGCCAACTGGTCAAGCCCGCTGCCTTGACCCAGTGCATCGCCGATACTGCGGAACTGTACTGCTAAACCTGAGAGTTGTGTGGTCGGCGTAGCATAATAATTTACCCGTGAGACGCCTTCGACGTTCTGTAATGATTGGGCGATTCCTTCAATTGCCTGTAGTGAAGCTGCGCTGGTGATGTTTCCCTGTTTAGATTCAATAAGGACATATGAAGGCGATAGTTCCCCCACTGCGAAATGTTCAGCCATAACCTTGTAGCCTTTCACTGATTCTGAACTCTGGGGTAATTGGTTGATTATATCGGCTGACCGGGTGAGGTGAGATAAGGCTAAGTACGGTAATAAGAGCACAACGATAAGGGGTACCACTACCATAACTGGATGCTTGCTGACCCAATCGCCGATTTTATTCCAACCGAAGCGGACTTCCTTCTTTGCGCCTGATGTTTTGGCGGGCCAGAAAAGGTGCTTGCCGAAAAGTGACATCAATGCCGGGACTAACGTTAAGCCGGCAAGGAGAGTGATGGCAACGCCGATTGCCAGTGCGTAGCCGGTAGTCTGGTTCATACCGAAATTTGAAATGCCTAGAGACAGGAAAGCGACAATCACGGTCAGAGCACTGGCGGCAATGACGGGAGCGATGTGTTTGATAGCATGGCTCTGTGCTTCGTTGTGCTCTTTCTGCCTTAGCTCCTCCCGGAAACGGGACACGATAAATAGACAATAATCAGTGCCCACACCGAAGATGATTACCACCAGGTATGCTTCTGATAGTGTGGAGAATTTAGCGCCGGCTTCTCCCATAAAGCCAACTATTCCCGCTGATACGGCATAACTGCAGCCGATGGCAACCAGCGGCAGGAGCATGGCAATAGGGGACCGGTAAATGATGAGCAGTAAAACTGCGACCAGTATGATAGTGACAATGGTAGTCCGGTCGATTGTTTTCTGGACAGAGGCGAACATGTCCTGGAATAAGCCTGTTTCACCGGTGAAATAGATATTACCGTTCGGGTGGTTCTGCTGGAGATAATCTCGTATCTGACTGACTGCCGACTTGGCAGCATCAGACAGCGAACCGACCGAGAAATTTATACTTATCATCATGGTTGTCTGGTCGGTGCTTATCAGTGTGGAACGCAAAGCCGCGTTTTCGTAGATGGAAGTGACTCCGGAGATTTCTTGAGGGGCGGAATCAGAGACCAGCCAATCGTGAATAACCTGTGCTTCCTGCATATCGCTGGCAGTAAGCCCATCCGCATTGTGTATGATAATGATTCCATTGCCGCCTGCAGCCTGCGTGGTCGAGGTAAATTTCTCGGCAAGCAATCTGCTGGCAGTCGCCGATTGTGTGTCCTGTGGCAGGAACTGGCTTTCATCCGTAACCCCTACCTCTGCTAGTTTCGGAGAAAACAGGAATAATAGCACTGCTGCCGCTATCCAAACGACGGTAATAGCTATCCGGTATTTCGTGGTGAATCTAGATAGTGCAGAAAACATGTTTTGTTATTGACCCCCTCTGTCCCTTTTTCTATAAAACATCAAGTTGCATGGCGCTGGATGTTGCGTTATGGAGTAATATTTCGGCTACTTCATCAGCCTTTTGAAGTTCTTCCAGCGATAAGCCACGCAAGAGTTGCTCCATTTTATTCTGACCTAATGTCCATATCCGGTTGATAATTTGCTGACCTTGTGGAGAAATCTCGCAGATGACCAGGCGGCGGTCTTCTGTGGCTGCGCTGCGTATAACCAGTTCTTTTTTAACAAGATTGTCTAAAATTCCGGTAGCGGTAGAGACGGCAACATCCAGAAAAGAGGCAATGGAACTCATCCGGATCGAGCCTTCGGTATGTAATAGCAATAAAACTCGTAACTGAGCTACGGTCATATCGGATGATAGCCATTCGGACGGAATGCTCAGTTTGATTACCCTGAATATGTCATTTGATAATTGCAGTATGTGGCTCACCAGTGCTTTACCATCTTGTTCTAAAGTATATTTCGGTTCCATATTAATGTTAGCTGCCTCCAAATAGTTTGGTTATACCTAACTAATTTAAGAATAAGCCTCAGGACTAATGCTTGTCAAGAGGTTTTTTAAGCAGAATTTCCAGTGTTTTGTAGAATGGTCCGAATTTTCAGGGGATATTTTTGACTTCTGTCTATCGTACAGTACCCACACGTGCTGCTTTTTATCTAGTACAATCTCACTTCCACCACAAAAAACTATTATGGATGCTTTGTGATTGCAAAGATAGTAATCTGCTCTTTAGTTGGACCGTAATACCAGAAAACCCTGTATGCAGCGGGTGTGTTTTGTTCTGCATAAGCCTCGAAGACTTTTTCTCCTTGTGGTCCCTTGAGGCTCGAAAACTCGTGTGTTTGCAGACTGTTATGTCGCGGGTTAGATGCGAGCAGTTCAATGGTTTTCTTCACAGCCTTGTAATGTTTACTCAGAGACGGCTCAGATTTTAGATGGTTAAAGTCGGCTTCGCTTCGATAAGTCCAATATATCTCAAACAAAAGGGATTCCTACAGATTTTTTAAGTTTATTTTTGATACTTTTCCATCAGATGCTTCTTTAAGTCCGACCGCAATTGCTTCACGCGCCCGGGTGTTTTTGTACAACCAAGCCTCTGAAGCTGGAATACTGACATGAGGATCCAGCACGATTTGTCCGATTTCGTTGCAGTAAATATGATATGTAACCCCTTCTGTCACCAGAGCTTTTGAAAGGACAATCCTTTTCTTTACGTCCGGTTTTACATTTGTAGCTATCTTGCGAAACCTGTCATTTTTGATTATTTTATTTTCCATAAGCCTATTATAATAATAGTGGGACAAATTATCAAGTGGGACAATCCCACCTGATTCATCTATTTTACTCACTACTTATTAATGCCATCCAGTGCTTTTCTGGCGGCTTTGATAAACGCCTGTGTCTTTTTCATCTTTTCATCATCGGCTTCCAATAGCTGGATGAGCTTACTGCCGATAATGACGCCATCGGCTATTTGCGCTACCTGACCTGCCTGTTCGGGCGTAGATATACCGAAGCCAACGCAAATCGGACGTTCCGTTGTTTTTCTTACTTTAGCCACAAATCTGCCTAAATCAGCGGGCAATGCGCTTCTGGCGCCGGTAACCCCGGCAATGGAAACCAGATAAATAAAACCGCGTGATTTACTGCCGACCAGTCTGATACGTTCTTCTGTGCTGGTGGGCGCCAAAAGATAAATGAGGTCAAGCTCATTCTTCTGTGTTATAGTTTCCAGTTCCTGCCCTTCATCGGGAGTCAGGTCGGGAACAATCAGCCCGCTGATGCCGGAAAGGTCACAATCACGGCAGAATTTCTCCAGTCCGTAACTATTGACCGGATTGAAATAGGTCATAAACACCAACGGGATACTGACTTTCTTGCTCAACTTCTTTGCCGTATCAAGACATAGTTTGGTGGTAACGCCGTTTTTCAGAGCTTTGAAACTGGCGCGCTGAATCGTGGCTCCATCAGCCATCGGGTCGGAAAAGGGAATACCGAGTTCGACAATGTCACAGCCGCAATCCGCCAGTACAGGCACGATTTTTAGAGTCGATTCGAGGCTGGGGTAGCCAACAGTGACATAAGCAATCAATGCCTTGTGATTCTTTTGTGTGAAGACAGATTCAAGTTGACTCATTGTTTCGCTCCCAGTGCCTGATTGACGATGTCCAAATCCTTATCACCGCGGCCGGAAAGACTGATGACGAGCATTTGATTTTTTTCCAGGGTGACTGCCAGTTCCATCGCGTAAGCAACCGCATGAGCTGATTCCAGTGCGGGAATAATGCCTTCGGCGTGACATAGTACTTGAAAACCCTTCAGGGCGGCTTCGTCCGTTACTGCTACATAAGTAGCGCGGCCGCTGTCTTTAAGAAAGCTGTGTTCAGGGCCCACACCGGGATAGTCCAGTCCGGCAGAAATGCTGTGCGTTTCGTTAATTTGACCGTTTTTATCCTGTAGAACATAGGATTTAGCGCCGTGGAGCACACCTACATTACCAGCCATTAGCGTGGCGGCGTGCTTGCCGGTTTTCAATCCGCGCCCGGCGGCTTCCACTCCAATCAATCCTACTTCCATGTCACTCAGGAAAGGGTAAAAAATACCCATCGCATTGCTTCCCCCGCCGACACAGGCGACGATGCAGTCGGGCAGGCGTTTGTATTCCTTTAACATTTGTTCCCTGGTTTCCTTGCCGATAATCGACTGGAAATCACGCACCATTGCAGGATAAGGGTGTGGACCCACCACCGAACCAAGCAGATAGTGGGTAGTTCTGACATTGCTTACCCAGTCCCTGATGGCTTCGTTGATGGCATCCTTGAGGGTACGGCTGCCTGAAGTAACAGGACGGACCTCGGCACCCATCAGTCTCATCCGGAAGACATTCAATGCCTGCCGATGGATGTCATCCTCCCCCATATAGATAATACATTCCAGTCCCATCCGGGCGCAGACTGCCGCCGTGGCGACACCGTGCTGACCGGCGCCTGTTTCGGCGATAATTCTCTGCTTGCCAAGACGTTTCGCCAGTAATGCCTGTCCCAGCGCATTATTGATTTTGTGCGCTCCGGTGTGTGCCAAGTCCTCTCTTTTCAGCAATATTTTAGCCCCGCCGCATCGCTCGGTTAATCTCTCTGCAAAGTATAGCGGCGTGGGTCTGCCGGCATAGTAATGGCAGAGAGATTCGAATTCCTGCCAGAAACCGGTATCAGTTTTCAGGGCTTTATAAGCGGCGGTTAGTTCATCCAGCGCCGGCACCAGTGTTTCAGGCACAAACCGTCCGCCGTAATCACCGAAGTATCCATATTTATCAGGCAAGATTAATGCCTCCTTTGCGCTCAGGGTCTAATCTGTGCACCGTTTCGATAAAGGCTTTCATTTTAACGGCATCTTTTTTGCCGTTCGTTTCGACACCACTGGAGACATCGACGCCCCATGGTTTTGCCGTCTTGATTAATTGTCCGACATTATCGGGTGTCAAGCCGCCGGCAATCATCACCGAGAATTTATCCGATACGGCTTTAGCCGCCTGCCAGTTAAAAGTGGTTCCGGTTCCGCCGTAAGCGCCTTCGGTGGCTGAATCCAACAGGCAAATGAGCTGGTTGGGAGGAATCATACTATACCCTCTCCAGATATCTGCGGAAATCTCCGCATGCCGCACATCCGGAACAACATGAAAAACCTTGATAAAAGGTTTCTCAATCGTTTTGCAGTATTCCCATGTCTCGTTTCCGCTGAGCTGCACCCAGTCCAGTTTACAGTAGTCCGCTATCTGATTTATTTCAACGGCAGGTTTATTCACAAAAACACCGACAACCTGCGGTGGTGAATCGAATTGGCGAACCGATGCAATTATTTTCAGGGCTTTTTCCGGGGATACTTGCCTTTTGCTGGGGGCAAATACCATCCCCAGATAATCGGTGCCTGCCTGACTGGCAGAAATCGCCGATTCAATATCGGAAATCCCGCAGATTTTGACCCACGTCATAGCAGTTCCTTTATTTTGGTGGCGATATCCGGCGCAGACATCAGAGCCTCGCCGATGAGTGCGGAATTAACGCCCCATTTTCCCAACTTCTCCATATCCTCACGATTCTTTATACCGCTCTCACTGACTACGATGCGGTCAGGCGGGATGATGGAACGTAATTTCGCAGTGGTATTCAGGTCAACCGTGAACGTGTTCAGGTCGCGGTTATTGATACCGATGATGGTCGCTTCGCTCTTCAGGGCAGTTTCCACTTCTATGTTATTATGTACTTCCACTAAACAAATCATACCAAGTCTATGGCTCAGTTGCAGGAGCTCGCGTAATTTCTCGGGTGTCAGGATGGCGACAATTAACAATAAACTGTCTGCGCCATAAGCCCGCGCTTCGTAAACCTGATATGGGTCGAAGATGAAGTCCTTTCTCAAAAGAGGCAAAGGTTTATCTGCGAGCGCTTTCTTGATATCCCTCAAATAATTCAGACTGCCCAGAAAGTATTTAGGTTCGGTCAGGACGGATATTGCCGCCGCACCGCTAGCGGCGTAGGCTCCGGCAATATCCAGAGGCTGAAAATTATGACAGATGACTCCCTTTGACGGCGATGCCTTTTTTACCTCGGCGATGAGACGAACCGTATTGCCGCGTAAAGCGGAAGCAAAATCGAGCGGCGGAGATTGCGCCGATGCCAGTTTTACCATTTCGGACAAAGGCAAGCGTTCCTTCTTTTCTTTCAGTTGTATTAAAACATCAGCGACAATTTTGTCTAAAATCATTCCGTACCTCTAGGTGGGATTCTGACTGAATTTAACAAATTCCGTTACTTTCTGCAATGCTTTACCGTTGTCGATTACTTCACCCGCCAGCGCTATGCCCTGGGCGAGTGTTTTTGTTTTATCACCTGCAATCAGCGCCGCCGCGGCGTTCATCAGCACAATATCACGTTGCGCTCCTTTCCTGCCTGACAGGATACTGCGTAACAGGTCGGCGTTTTCTTGAGCCGTACCGCCTTTCAGACTGCCCGGTTTAGTCCTCGGTAACCCCAGTCCTTCGGGCGCAATTTCATAGTTCTCGATAGAACCATTTTTCAGTTCCGAGATAAAGGTCTTTCCCGTGACGGTGATTTCATCCAGTCCGTCTTCGCCGTGAACCACCAGAGCATGCTGACAGCCGAGCATCTTCAGCACAGTCGCCATCTTTTCTGTAAGACCTTTCTCCGGCACGCCTAGCACCTGTGCAGTGGCGCCTGCCGGATTGGTAAGGGGCCCAAGGATATTGAATACGGTGCGGATGCCTACTTCCTTACGCGGCGCGGCGGCATATTTCATTGCCGGATGAAATACCGGCGCCAGCATAAAACCGATGCCCACTTTCCCCAGACATTTTTGTACCTGCTCAGGATTGAGGTCAATCTTCACCCCCAGAGCTTCCAGCACATCGGCGCTGCCGCACTGACTGCTCATAGCGCGATTGCCGTGCTTGGCGATTTTCAACCCGCAGGCGGCGGCAACGAAAGCGGCGGCAGTGGAGATATTGAAAGTGCCCAGACCATCGCCGCCGGTGCCGCAGGTATCTACGACCGGTTCATCGATGTTCACGCGCAGGGCTTTGGCGCGCATTGTCCGGGCTAGACCGGCAATTTCCTCGACGGTTTCTCCCTTGAGGCGTAAAGCGGTGACAAAGGCACCGAACTGGGCGGGAGTAGCGTTGCCCTCCATAATCTCGGTCATCACCGCGGAGGCTTCATCAATCGTGAGTGAACGCCCGCCGACCAGTTGCGCAATAGCTTCTTTAATCATTTTGGTTTACTCCGATGTATTTTATTTTTCTCTTTCCTTTTCTCAATATACTGATACTGGCTCAGGAAATTTTTCAATAGCTCTTTACCACACTGTGTCATAAAGGACTCCGGGTGGAACTGAATACCCTGCAGTGGATATTTTTTATGCCGCAAGCCCATAATCGTGCCGTCATCCGTCCATGCCGTGATTTCAAAGCAATCGGGCAGTTTTTCACGCTTTACTTCCAGCGAGTGATAGCGGATGGCGGAGAAGGGATTATTCAGTCCCGCAAACACACCCTGATTAGTGTGGTGGATTAAAGACGACTTGCCGTGCATAATGACCGGCGCCTGCCCGACGATGCTGCCGAATGTGTAACCGATACACTGGTGTCCCAGACACACGCCGAGCATCGGCAATTTCGGGCTGAAATGCTTGATGACATCATTGGAGATGCCGGCGTTCCGGGGTGTCGATGGACCCGGGGAAATGACGATTCTTTCCGGTTTCAATCGCTCAATCTCACCAATCGTAGTCTGGTTATTTCGTTTCACCAGCACATCCTCGCCCAGTTCGCTTAGATACTGGAACAGGTTGTAGGTAAAGCTATCGTAATTATCAATTAATAAAAGCATGTTATCACCCTCACCCTTGCCTCTCCCCTCAAGGGAGAGGAGACTATTTACGATGTTCTTGCCCCTGTCATCTGTTTTCACCTTCTGCCTGCTCCAGTGCCCGGAGCAATGCCCGTGCTTTATTCATACTCTCTTCGTATTCACGGCCAGGCACGCTGTCATAAACAATGCCGCCGCCAGCCTGCACATAGGCGATGCCTTTGTTTACGACCATTGTCCGGATGGCAATCGCCATATCCATATTGCCAGAGAAAGAAAAGTACCCTGCGGCGCCGGCATAAGGTCCCCTCTTCTCAGTCTCCATTTCCGCAATGATTTCCATTGCCCGTACCTTGGGGGCACCGGACACTGTGCCTGCCGGGAAACAGGCTCTCAGGGCATCAAAGGCGTTCATCTCAGGGCGGAGTTTACCCTGCACGTGTGTCACCAGATGCATCACGTGAGAATAACGCTCCACATCCATCAGTTCGCTAACTGCCACCGTGCCCGGTTGGCTGACCCGCCCGATGTCATTCCGACCTAAGTCCACGAGCATAATGTGCTCGGCACGCTCTTTTTCGTCGTTGCGCAGTTCTTTCTCCAGCAGAGCGTCTTCTTCAGGAGTTTTGCCTCTGGGTCTTGTTCCCGCTAGAGGTCGGGTCATTACTGTTCCATCCTCCACCCTCACGAGCACCTCCGGTGACGCTCCGACAATCTGGAAATCCTTGAAATCCAGATAAAACATATAGGGGGAAGGATTAATGGTGCGCAAGGCGCGGTAGATTTCAAACGGCGGCAGATTCGTCGGTTGGGCGAGTCTCTGGGAAAGCACCACCTGAATCGCCTCGCCGGCGGTGATGTATTCCTTGATTTTCTGTACCTTCGATTCGAAATTCTCGCGTGAAAAATTGGAGGTCAATCTGGAATTATGTAGCGGGCTGTTCTTGCCACTGGTTGGCGGTTTTATTTCCAGAGGCTGATGCAAGCGTCTTACCAGTTCATCAATCTTGTCTAAAGCCTGCTGATAAGCTTTGTCAATATCTCCATCGAGATGAACGTAGCTCAGCACCTTAATCTTGTGGGTAACATGGTCGAAGACAAGCATCGTGTCCACGAACATAAATCTGGCTTCCGGCAGATGCAATGGGTCGCGTTCCGGTGACGGCAGTTTTTCAAAACGACCGACTGTTTCATAACTGAGATAGCCAACCGCCCCGCCGCAAAAGCGTGGTAATCCCTCAAGAGACGCAACTTTGTATTTATGCAGTTCTTCAGCAATGAGGTTCAGTGGGTCGGTTTTGTCTTTTCCCCGGACCGTCAATTCACGGTACGGCTCGGTGCCGATGAAGCTGTAACGCGCCAGTCTTTGTCCGCCCTCGACGCTTTCCAGCAGGAATGAGTTGCCGCCGCGGTTAATTTTCAAAAAAGCGGAGACGGGGGTTTCCATATCCGCTACAATCTCGCGATAAACAGGAATCAGGTTCCCTTCCCATTTATGGTTTTTGATTTCTGTCAGACTCGGGTAGTACATTCGGCACCTCTCTTTTGTACAAATTCGTACAAACAAAAAGCCCTTCGCTTTAGGGGCGAAGGGCTTTGCTTCACGGTGCCACCCTAATTAATCCTTCAAAAGAAAGATTATCTCTATCAGGTACGGTTCTTAGTTTAAGAGCGATACCCCGGGCTCTGCTAACGGTGCCCTCTCCGGCAATGCTTACTCGGTTCTATGCCTTTCAGTTGCGGCTCCCGAATCCATTCAACTTCTGCGCTAGCGCCGGCTCACACCTTACCCGGCTCTCTGAGCTCCGCTGGAAAACCTACTAGTTTCGTTCTTAGCCTTTTTTACTTATTCAATTAAGATAAATATATCAAGTCTGTAATATATCTGTCAAGTTTTTGTACTACCTTCGGCATTCGATTGAAACATAATCTTTATTAAATTCCTTCTTATTACAGCGCTATTTACAGATTTCCGGGTAGAAGACAATTTTACACACTAAATGGTAGAATAAATAAGTTGGCTTGTCCATTTTGTAGAATCGTTTTGGCAGGGCAAATCCGATAGATAATTTATGCGGAGGTGATTATTGATGGCTGAAGGCGCTTTGAGTGGTATCAAAGTTGTCGAACTGGCGACGATGGTTGCCGGTCCTTATTGCGGGAAACTTCTTGCGGACCTGGGAGCCGACGTAATTAAAGTAGAGCCGCCAGAGGGTGACCCTTCACGTCTGTGCGGTCCTTTCCCAAAAGGTAAACCGAAACAAGAGTGTAGCGCTCTCTTTCTTTACACTAATACCAGTAAGCGTGGAATTACACTTGACATAACCAGTCAGGACGGATTGGAAGTCCTGAAAAAGCTTATCAAATGGGCTGATGTTCTTATCGATAATCATCCCCCGCATTATTTGGACAGTCTTGGTCTGGATTGGGAAACAATCCATAAGATAAATCAGGGACTGGTTTTTACTGTTATAACTCCTTATGGTCTCACAGGTCCACGTGCCGGAGTCAATGGCGATGAGCTTACTTTGATTCACGCTGCAGGTTTGGGCAATCTAATGCCAACCCGTTCAAGTAACATCGACCGTGCTCCTGTAAAAATGGGGGGGTATTCGGTGGGGTACAGCGGCGGAGCTACAGCTGCGCTTGCTACGATGGGAGCGGTGTTAGGCAAAATGAAGAGTGGTTCTGGCCAACTGATAGATATTTCTCTCCAGGAGGCAATTCTGAATCTTATGAGGTCCAATGTCAGCGGGTCTCGCTATGAAAAGGTTACATGGGGACGTGTCCCGGACCGTCCTCCGGCGATGGGCAGAATGAAGACCAGTGACGGCTATGTGGTGGTGGGTGCGGCTGGTGAGGACCATCATTTCAAAGCTATGGTGGAACTAATGGGTAATCCGGAATGGGCATCAGCGCCAGAATGGATAGACAGGGCATACCGTACAAATCATCTACCGGAAATCGCGGCAAAAATGGATGAGTGGATGTTGCATCAGGAAAAAGATGAAATACACCATCGTGCAGCTAAAAAAGGTATTCCGATTGGACCTATTAACTCTGTGAAAGATGTACTGAAAGATGAGCAATATGCGGCGAGAAAGTATTTTGTAGAAGTAGAACATCCGGAAGCGGGAAAGCTTAAGTATGCTGGTTGGCCTTACTTAATGACTGCCACGCCGCCGCGGGTACAATGTCCGGCGCCTCTATTAGGTGAGCATAACCAGGAGGTTTTCTGCGATGTGCTTGGTTACTCACCCGGCGAGTTTAAGCGTCTGGCAAAGTCAGCAGCCGCAGTAACGGGAGAGAAAACAGATGAAAAATAGCGGATTGCCTCTGGAGGGTGTGCGTGTAGTTGATTTTAGCTGGGTCTGGGCTGGGCCATCATGTGCGATGTTTCTTGCCAGCCTTGGGGCTGAAGTTATCAAGATTGAAGGGCACAGGCGGACTGACCCCACCCGTCACGGCGTGGTCTGGCCTTTACCGGATGAAAAGCCGACAGTGGTTAAACCGAATCAAGGGATGTCCTTTAATTCTGTCAATCTGGGCAAAAAGAGTATCAGTCTCGACTTGAGCAAGCCTGAAGGACTGCAGTTGGCGAAGAGGATTGTTGCTATCAGTGATGTTGTTTCTGATAACCTACGCGCCGGAGCAATGAAGAGAATGGGTTTGGGTTATGATGTCCTTCGTAAGCTGAAACCTGATTTAGTGGCGATATCACTTTCGAGCCGCGGGCAGGAAGGACCGCAAAAGGATTACGGCGGATATGCTACCATCCATCACGCCATCGGCGGTGGAGCTTACATTACCGGATATCCTGACGATGCGCCGTGTGCCAGCCTTGGAGATATTGACATTATTAACGGTGCTACGGGGGCTTTTGTTGTTCTGTCGGCTTTGTATCACAAGATGCAAACGGGAGAGGGACAGTATATAGATTACTCTCAATGCGAAGCGGTGAGTTCGATGAATGGCGAATCGTTTCTGGGTTATGAGATGACCGGTGAAGTGCCGGAGCGGATGGGTAATGCTCACCCGTCTTATGCACCCCACAATTTGTATAAATGCTGGGGAGTTGATCGTTGGCTGGCGCTGGAGATACATTCTGACGAGGAATTTAAAAAACTAGCGGAGGTTATCGGGATGCCCGAACTGCCAAAAGACGCCCGTTTTGCCAGAATGTCAGCGCGTAAGAAGAATGAGGCGAAACTGGATAAAATCATCGAGGAATGGACCAGCCAGCGTGACCGTGATTGGATGGTACGGGAATTCTGTAAAGCCGGGCTTGCCGCCGCCCCTTCCCGCGACGACAAAGACCTGTATGCCGACCCGCATCTGAAGGCGCGTAAAGCCTTTGCTACTATCGACAATCCGGAGATTGGTAAATTGGAACTGGTGGGTATGCCCTGGCATATGAGTGAGACCAAGACAGAACTCCGATGCGCTCCCATGCTGGGTCAACACAATGATTATGTTCTCAAAGAGCTGCTCGGTCTCAGTCAGCCTGAAGTTGATGAACTGCGCCGGAAAGATATCATCTTATAGATATAGATAATTGGTTAATATAGATGATGGGGCAGACGTTCTCGTCTGCCCCACATTTTTTAAGGGACCAACACTTTCGCTAGCTTCCATCGGTGATATGCCGGGTCGCCTAGATAATGGTACAGCGCGCGTGATGCCCTGAGATGAAAAGTAAGCTCGTGCTCTTTTGAGAAGCTCACGCCGCTGAACACTTGGTGAGAAATGGTGACAGCCTGCCAGTAGGCATCGCTTGTCACTGCCTTGGCAGTATGGACACTTTCAATTGCATCTCTGCCAGTAGAAACCTTCCACAGGGCTTCATTAGTTGTCCAGCGTGCGCTTTCCAGAAGATTGAAAATATCGATGCATAAACCGGACACATACTGAAAACGCCCGATTTTCTGACCGAACTGCATTCTCTGCGTGGTATATTGCACCGTCATATCATAGACAGCCTGACACCCGCCGACTTTATAAGCACACAGTACCGGGGTAGACCGTTCGATTGCTTGTTTTAACGGTTGCCATCCTTCGTTCTTTTCACCAATCAGTGCTGAAACAGGGACTTTCACCCCTTCCAGTTTTATCTCAAAAGTTCTGCCTGCAAGAAAGCCTTCGAGACGACGTAAAGAAACGCCCGGAGACTTACTATCCACCAGAAAAAGGGAAATTCCTCCAGCCAAGTCAGAATTCTTGCCGGTGCGGGCAGCAAGAATTAAGTGAGTGGCGGCTCTGGCATCCATCACGAAGAGTTTTGTGCCGTTGAGGATATAGTTATCCCCTTTACGTGTGGCTGACATTTGCACGCCGGCAGGCTCCCAGCTAAACGCCGGTTCGGTATGCGCCAGTGTAATGATTTGTTTACCAGCCGCAATAGCCGGGAGGATATTCTCCTTCTGTTTTTCACTTCCTCCTGCCATGATAATCTGGCTACCCAGTATGCTGGAAGAAAAATATGGGCCCGGGACAGGACCTGTGCCCAGCGCCTCGAAGAGGACGCCGGCATTTTCCATGGAAAGCCCCGCGCCGCCATATTTTTCGGGGATAATAATACCCAGCCAGCCCATGTCAGTAATTTTCTGCCATAATTCCTCAGAATAACCAGTATCTGTTTCCTGCAAGCTCTGGATTGTCAGTTTTGGAGTATTATCTTTAACAAAATCCAGAGCGCTTTTTCGTAACATTTTCTCGGATTCATTCAGAGCCAGGTCAAGCTTCATCGTTCTTTACCTCCCGATGCCCAGTGAGCGTCCCATAATAATTTTCTGTGCTTCCGGGGTACCGCTGGGAGCCAGCAGGGACGAGCCGCGCACCAAAACTTCATAGGCGCCTTCCATAGGTGACCATTCCTCGTCCTGAATAGTGGCGTAGGGACCCAGCACCCTTGCCAGACTGGTTGCCGCCGTGGGGCCAAAATACTTGGTATAAAGGGTTAATTGAGGTCCTCTCCCAGGGGCGCGCACGCCACTGGTTTGTTGCCAGAAATTCCTTACCTGCCACAATCTGGCTATCTGATTGCCGATATAGTAGGTGACGATATTATCCATGAGTAGCGGGTTTTCCTTTACGCGTGCTGCGATGTTTGGATTCTTTTG